>NZ_JBQVOH010000001.1:1005928-1103538 GCF_052437035.1 Niveispirillum sp. | reverse complement strand
CAGCAGCAAGCTGGCAGCTATCAGGCGAACCGACTACAATGCACTGCAACCCAGTCGCACTTCAGCGTGAATCCGCCGCGCAAAGTTAAAATGTCAGTTCTGTGCAAGATAGAAATGTCAGTCTCTGGATCGGTTTGACCGGTTTTGGGGGCTGTCATGGGCTGGCTGATGATGAGCGATGGGGATGTACGGCGTGTTGAGGTACTGGCAGAAATCGAGAGTGGTCAGCTTGGGGTTTCGGACGCGGCTGGGATATTGGGCCTGAGTGAGCGCCAGGTTTGGGCGTCTTCTGGATCGCTACCGGTGTGATGGCGGTGGCGGGATTGTCCATCGAGGCCGGGGCCGACCGTCGAACCACCAGATTTCAAAGGGGGTTCGCGAGCTGGCACTGGAGTTGGTTCGTCTGCATTACCATGATTTTGGGCCAACATTGGCGGCGGAGAAGCTGGCTGAACGGCACAAGCTTGTGGTGTCGCGGGAGACGCTTCGGCACTGGCTGGCGGAGGCTGGTTTATGGCGCACCAAGGCACAGCGACGTCAATTTCACCGCCCTCGCCTTCGGCGGCAATGCCAGGGTGAGTTGGTACAGATTGATGGGAGCGAGCATCGCTGGTTTGAGGACCGCGGGCCGCCGCCCTGTAGCTTGCTGGTGTTTGTGGATGACGCGACGGGCTGGCTGATGGCTCTGCGGTTTGTGGTCTCGGAGAGTACCTTCAGCTATTTCGAGATTTTGGCGGCCTATCTGCGCGACCATGGGCGGCCATTGGCCTTTTATTCGGACAAGCACACGGTTTTCCGGGTGGCCCGCAAGGATGCCAAGGGTGGCCAGGGGATGACGCAATTCGGGCGTGCCCTGGCGGAACTGGGGATTGAGATCCTGTGTGCGAACTCCAGCCAGGCCAAGGGCCGGGTGGAGCGGGCGAACCGGACTTTGCAGGACCGGCTGGTCAAGGAACTGCGTCTGGCGGAGATAGACAGCCTGGAGGCTGGTAATGCGTTTCTGCCGGGTTTCATGGCGCAGTTCAACGAACGGTTCGCAAGCGCAATTTTCGTTGAAAATCAGTCTGTCATGGACACGCCTTCACGTAGTGCGCTGACGACTTCGCGCCGAAACCATGTGTGGGCCTGATCGTCTTGAAGCCGTTCATGCCACGCGACGCTGACATCGAAGCCGCCAAGGTCGATTGGCGTAGGCAGGATGGCTAGCGGTGCCAGAACGGCTATCCGCCTTGCCAATCCGGATGGCACCGTCAAGACCATATCGGTCTGTGCCACCACAAGGGGGGCGGCCATGAAATGCGGAAGCCTGACGGCGACATGGCGCGACAGGCCACGCTGAGCCAGGGCCGTATCCACGGCCCCACCGCCACGCCCCGTCACGGTAACCAGGATATGGGGCATCGCTACAAACCGTTCCAGCGTCAGGCCGTCGCTGACAACCGGATGGTCGGCGCGCACCAGACAGGAAAAGGCCGAACGATAGACCTTGGTGGCGTGAAAGCCTGCGCGTATCTGCGGGTGGTAACCGACCGACAGGTCAGCCTCCCCCGCTTCCACAGCAACCAACGGGTCGCCGCGGAAGCCGATGATCTCCAATTCCACCCCCGGCGCCGTCCGGTGGAGGCGGCGGGCCAGCGTGGGCATAAGTTCCATGCTTTGCACATCGGGGCACAGGATACGGAACCGGGCCTGATGCGATGACGGATCAAATTCCGGCGCTGTCAACAAACCGCGCACCCCCGCCAACGCCCGGTGCAACGGCTCCTCCACGGCCAACGCGCGCGGGGTCGGGACCAGACCGTCGGGTCCCCGCACGAACAGGCGGTCATCGAACAAGGACCGCAGGCGGCCCAGAGCCCGGCTCATCGCCGGCTGCGACAGGCCGACAGCATCCGCCGCCTTCGTCACGCTGCGCTCCCGCAGCAGCGCTTCCAGTGCTGTCAGCAGATTAAGATCAATACCCGCTAAATTCACTTGGTGCATATTAAGTATAATATGCATTCATTTTACGCATGTAAACAGCCGCGTCATTCTTCCCTTCGACAAGGGGCGGGCCGCGAGTGGTCCCGACCAGAGATAGGAGAGAATGATGTCGTTGTTTGCTGTAGCCGGTGTATCCGGCAATACCGGTGCTGCCGCTGCCAATGCCCTGCTGTCGCGGGGGCATGGCGTGCGCGTGATCGTCCGCGATGCCGGCAAGGGCGCCACCTGGGCAGCGCGCGGGGCTGAGGTCGTGGTAGCTGACCTTGGCGACATCCCTGCCCTTACCCAGGCCCTGCGCGGAACGGATGGGGCCTTTCTGTTGAGCCCGCCGCGCTATGACATTGCTGACCCGATTGAGGCGGCGGCCCGGACCGGAACCGCCCTTGCGGCGGCCAGCAAGGCAGCCGACCTGCCCCTTGTCGTCGTACTGTCCTCCATCGCCGCCCAGCACACCACTGGCACGGGCATGATTAAGACCAATAACCGGGTGGAGACGGCGTTCAAAGCGGCTGGAGCCAAGGCGACCTTCCTGCGGGCCCCGTATTTCCTGGAGAATCTGGGCTCGGTACTGCCATTGGTTCAGGAACAGGGACTGCTTCCCAGCTTGATTGATCCCGATCAGCGGATGGACATGATCCCGGTTCGTGATATTGGCGCCGCCGCTGCCGATCTGTTGACTGGCATGGCTGCCGCGGCCCCGGTCGTGGAACTGCACGGGCAAAAGCCGGTCACGATCCGGGAAGTTGGCGCCGCCTTCGAACAGGTAATGGGTAAATCGGTACAGGTCCTGGGTGTGCCCGCGCAGGGTTGGGCGGAAGCGATCGCCCAATGGGGCCTGCACCCGTCTGTGCAGAAGGAATTCGTGGAAATGTATACCGGCATCGCGGATGGGACTGTGGATTGGGAGGGTCACTCTGCCCTGCACGGTGCGACCACGCTGACCGAATGGGCACATCACATCCTGAACCGTTGATAAAGATCGGGCCGGACGGGTTGCCGTCCGGCCCAGTTTTCACCTGTTACCGGGAGCGTGAACCGGTCAGGCGGCGCGTGCCTCCGTGAGGTAACGTTCAACCTGTTGCGACAGCTTGCCTGCACCCAGGCTCAACTCGTCCGCGCTGCTCCGCACCTGAGCGGCGGCGGCCCCGGTTTCACCGGTAGCTTGGTTGACCCCGCTGATATGTTCGGTGACGTCACGGGTACCGGCAGAGGCCTGGGAGATGTTGCTGGCAATCTCGCGTGTGGCGGCCTGCTGCTGCTCCACAGCCGCGGAGATGGCGGCGGCTGTGGCGTGCAGTTCACGGATCATGCCCGTCATGCCGCGCAGGGCGCTGCCGGCACGGCCGGACGCGGCCTGGATTTCCTCGACCTTCTGACGGATACGGTCGGTTGCCTGCGCGGTCTGGGTCGCCAGCCCCTTCACTTCGCCCGCGACGACGGCAAAGCCCTTGCCCGCCTCACCTGCCCTTGCTGCCTCAATGGTGGCGTTCAGCGCCAACAGATTGGTCTGGCTGGCGATGGCTTTGATCAACTCCACCACCTCGCCCACTTCCCGTGCGCTCTCGGTCAACTGACGCATCAACTCGTCGGCCTGCCCGGCCTCCTTCACAGCCATGCTGGTGCGGCTGTTCGATGCCTCAGCCTGACGACCGATCTCCTGAATGGAAGCGGCAAGCTCCTCAGTGGCGCTGGCCACGGCGGCGACGTTGGCGCTGGCTTCCTCGGCAGCGGCGGCGACGGCCACCGACTGCCCGCTGGCATTGTTGGCCGTCATGCTGAGGGCATCAGCGGCGCGGGCCATCTCGTCGGCAGCCTGGGCCACCAGATCAACAACACCCTTCACATTGGCCTCGAAGTCATTGGTGAGATTGACCTGCTGCGTCACCAGCGACCAAGTCAGCATAGGCGCGACATAGCGGCCGTCGTTATCCAGGATCGCGGTCACCCGCAGGTCCATGACCTCACCACCCAGCTTTATCTTGGTCCGGTGCGGCAGGTTGGCGGGGTTGGACAGCAGGCGGCGCTGATGTTCAGGATGCTTATGCAGGATGTCGATCGACTGGCCCACCATCTCCTCAACCTTGCAGGGCAGCAGATGTTCGACGGTCTTCAGCACCTCGGCGCTGCGCTTGTTCATATAGTTAATGCGGAAATTGTCGGCAGGATCGCAGGTCATCACGCCCAGCGGAGCATCCGCGATCATCTGGGCCTGGGCAAAGGCCTTGGCGACGGTACCGCGCAACGTATCGAAGGCCCGGGCGATGCGTCCGATTTCATCCCCGCGGGTCCAGGTCAGCGCGGGCGGCGTCTTGCCACCCGCCAGTTCGCTGATCAGAGTACTGACCCGGTTGAGCGGCGCCACCACGAGGCGGGCCAGACCGACGGCTGATAACAGAGCTGCCAGGGCCGCACCGGCAATCACCAACCAGAGCACTGTCAACATCCCATGCAGGCCGTTATCAGCAATCTCCGTGCGCTGAACGAGTTGCGTACGCTCGGCTCCTTCCACGGCGTCGAGCGCCGTGCGAAGGCGGGCGATGATCGGGGCGCTGACATGCTGGGCCACCATATTGCGGGCCGCTTGAAGCCCGCCCGTCTGACTGGCCAACGCGATCTCACGGTCGGCAACCTGGGTCCGCCAATCGGCAGCGGCCGCCGCGATTTCCCGCAACTGGGCCTGCTGTGTCAGGTCGGCGCTGGTAAGGCTCATAGCCTCCTCCATTGCCTTATCAAAGCGCGTGCGGGCCGGCGTCAGCGGAGACAGGAATTCCTTGTCGCCCGTCACCAGAAAGGCGCGCAGCGCGCTTTCCTGCTGCTGGATTGATTGCTGCAAGGTCGAGACCTTGTCCAATACCTGATAGCTTTCGGTGTTCAGATCAACCGCTTCATGTGTCCGGTTCAAGAAGCTGGTGATCCCGACACCGGAAAGGGCGACGACACTGATTACTATACCAAAGGCTAGTGACAGTTTGCCTGTAACCGAAAGGTTAGAAAGATAAGACCGCATGGCACGCTCCTGTTCTGGCGCGGCGATTTCTTCGCCTGCGCTTAACGTGCGCCTCGATTATTACCTGAACTTTAACCTCTGCTGTTGACATGGTTGAAATATTGGAAACTATCCATTTGCACAGAAAATATATGTAGATAGTTCGGCAAGCATATCAATCGGCAAAAAGAAACCCCGGCATCTTTCGATGCCGGGGTCATCCTTGTCACCGTTCAGTCAGGGGCTTTCAGGCCACGCCCAACTTGCGGTCATCTTCGCGCTTGCGGGCTGGTTGATAGGCGATAGCCGCATGTTCAGCGCAATAGGGCAAACCATTCAAGGAGGGCTTGCCACAGAAATGGAAGTCAGGCGACTTCGGATCGCCAACCGGCCACTTGCACATCCGTTCCGTCAGGGAAAGGATCGTCGCACCCTTGGTCGGCTTCTTCTTGATGGGCGACGGCCGACCGGACAGACCCAGACGATGCGCCTTACCAATCACGGCATTGCGGGTGACATTCCCCAACAGCTCGGCGATCTCGCTGGCGCTCATGCCTTGACCCCAAAGCTGGCGCAGCTTCTCAACGCGCTCTTCGCTCCAGGTGCTTTCCGTCGCTTCCACGCTCCAGGTCCCCTTGTGCTATGGCAATTACCGACACCGGAACAGATAGTTCACCACATTTGCGGGTCTAGCCCCAGACCCTGCGGATCGCTGTCTTATCCATTATCCGGCCACTAAATATAGTGGCCTCTTGGATGTGAACCTACCAAATTTGATTCGGCTTGGGTAGAGGGCGCGGTACGGATTCCTGTGGGTAACTCCGTTACCTATCCAAAGGGGGAAGGAGGAGTATAGGCCCCCTTCCCCCACCTCATCCTTTGCGCTTACTGCCCGGCGGCGGCAGAGAAGCCGTTGGCGCCATCAAAGCTGTACAGGCTGGCCGTCTGCACCACGTCCAGGCCGGCATCGGCGAAACGGCCCAGAAGGCTGATGATGGCAGCCGGGCTGACGGGTGCCTTGCCATCGCCCAGCAGGCGCAGGCGCCAATGATCGGTGCAGAAGGTTTCCGGCGCCCCATCAGGCCAGACCTTCTGACCGCGATTGGAGATCATCGACAGCTTCAGATCGCTGCCGATCAGGCCCGCTACACGCGCTGCCATGTCGTCGCCATTGCCGCCCTTATGGTCCAGGAACACGTCGACGCCGATCAGCTTCTTCTCCTGACGCGCATAATCCTTCAAGGCGATGCCGGCAAAGCTGGCCTTCTCGCCCACCTGATAGGAGGCGGGGATCAGCTGGGTCGGGCGCTCACCCAGGCGATCGATCAGGTTCTGTGCGAAGTCGCGGGTGCCGACGCGGGCCTTGGAGACGCCGCGCTTGAAGATATCGACAGTGTGGATGCCGTCTTCGATCATGCGCAGCCAGGCATTGTGGATCTTCTCCGCCGCCTCGGCCTGGCCGATATGGACCAGCATCATCACCGACGCCAGGATCAGGCCCGACGGATTGGCAATGTTCTTACCGGCGATGGTGGGGGCAGAGCCGTGGATGGCCTCAAACATGGCGCACTGGTCACCGATATTGGAGGAGCCGGCCAGACCGACCGAACCCGTGATCTGGGCCGCGATGTCGGAAATGATGTCGCCATAGAGGTTCAGCGTGACGATCACGTCGAACTGTTCGGGCGTGTCGGCCAGCCGGGCAGCGCCGATATCGACGATCATGCTTTCATGTTCGATATCGGGATATTCGGCAGCGATCTCATCAAAGACGCGATGGAACAGGCCATCGCTGATCTTCATGATGTTGTCCTTAACGAAGGCCGTCACCTTGCGGCGATGGTTCGCGCGGGCATATTCGAAGGCGTAACGGATGATCTTTTCCGAACCGGGCCGGGTGATCAGCTTTACCGCCTGGGTCACTTCCTGCGTCTGGCGGTATTCGATGCCTGCATACAGGTCTTCCTCATTCTCGCGCACGATGACCACGTCCATGGTCGGGTGCTTGGTCGAGACGTAAGGGTGATAGGAGACGCAGGGGCGGATATTGGCATAAAGGCCAAGGGCGCCACGGATGGTCACATTCAGCGACTTGTACCCGCCCCCCTGCGGCGTGGTGATCGGGGCCTTCAGGAAAACCTTGGTGCGGCGCAGGCTGTCCCAGGCGCTCGGCTCCATGCCGTTCATGATGCCGCGCTTATAGACGCTTTCACCGATCTGGATTTCTTCGAAGGCCAGATTGGCTCCCGATGCCTGCAGCACTTCCAGCGTGGCGTCCATGATCTCGGGGCCGATGCCATCGCCGCGCGCAATGGTAATGGGGGTAGGTTCGGTCATGTGATGTTCCTTTTCGTCAATGCCCGTCCCCTTCAGCGGGGTTTGCCGGGCTTGGCGAGCGGCAAGTTAATCCCGTTACCGTTTGTGCACAATCGCATCGAAGGTCGGGGCGGCCCTGACCCGGCGACACAAGTCACGGACGACAAAGAACTTTTGTGTCGAAACGACGCCTGTCCCCGATATTTTTCGTGACAAGGGGACGAACCGGCCCTGTGAAACATTATGCACCATCCCATCGGCGCGTGTTTCACAGGGTGGGCCGACCGGCCCTGTGAAACCCTGTGCAACATCCATGTCGGCGATGTTACGTGGCGTGTGCCCCACTCACCGACATATGGGAAACCCTACGCAACACGGTTTCCCGGCGTGTTTCACAGCGGATGCAGATAGGGTGGAGCGGCAATCAGCCTAACAAAAAACCGATGCCAGGGGGAGAGTTGATCAGCGCATCAGTTCCCGCATGCCGGCGTCCAACCCGGCCAGGGTCAGCGGATACATGCGGCCCTCCATGATCTTCTGGAAAATCCCGATCGACTGCGTATAGGTCCAATAACGCTCATCCGACGGGTTCAGCCAGATTGAATGCGGGTATTTGTCCAGCAGGCGGCGCATCCAGACGATGCCCGCCTCCTCGTTGAAATGCTCCACCGAGCCGCCGGGCTGCGTGATTTCATAAGGGCTCATCGAGGCATCGCCGACAAAGACCAGCTTATAGTCGGGACCATAGGTATTGATCACGTCGAACGTGGAAAGCCTCTCCACATGCCGGCGCTTATTGTCCTTCCACACGCCCTCATAGACGCAATTATGGAAGTAATAATATTCCAGGTGCTTGAACTCGCCCCGCGCGGCGCTGAACAATTCCTCGCACAGGCGGATATGGTCGTCCATGGAGCCGCCAATATCCAGGAACAGCAGCACCTTCACGGCATTATGCCGTTCCGGCACCATCTTGATATCCAGCCAGCCGGCATTGCGAGCGGTTGAGCTGATCGTGTCGGGAAGGTCCAGCACATCGGCGGCCCCCTGGCGCGCGAATTTGCGCAGACGGCGGAGTGCCACCTTGATGTTGCGGGTGCCAAGTTCGACGCTGTCATCCAGATTGCGGAATTCCCGCTTGTCCCAGACCTTCACGGCGCGGCGGTGGCGGCTGCCATCCTGGCCGATGCGCACACCCTCGGGATTGTAGCCATAGGCGCCGAACGGACTGGTCCCTGCCGTACCGATCCATTTATTGCCGCCCTGATGCCGGTCCTTCTGTTCGGCTAGCCGCTGCGCCAGTGTCTCCATCAGCTTATCCCAGCCGCCCAGCGCCTCGATCTGCGCCTTCTCCTCGTCGGTCAGGAATTTCTCCGCCAGTTTGCGCAGCCATTCCTCGGGAATGCGGGCCGTCAGCTCCTCAGCGCCGATGGCAGAGGAACCTTCCAAGCCTTTGAAAACAGTTGAAAACACCCGGTCAAACTTATCCAGGTTGCGCTCATCCTTCACCAGGATGGCGCGCGACAGGTAATAGAAATCCTCCACCGCATAGCCCGCGATGCCGGCCTGCATCGCCTCCATCAGCGCCAGATATTCCTTCAGGCTGACAGGCACGCCGGCCTTGCGCAAGTCGTAGAAGAAGCCGGTGAACATGGGTTTTCACGCATTTTTGAAAGGGCAGAGAAGGCCAGAATAGCAGGCCCCGGCTCAGGCCGCGACATCGTCGCGCAAGACCAGGGGCCGGTACCACAGGGCGATGGCGCCATCACGCCCGCGCAGGGGCATTTCCTCCACCCGGCGATATCCCGCCAGTGCCGCCTCACCATCGGTGACCAGGGCCGCACCCGCCACCTCATCGGAAATGACAATGCCGGCTTCCAACTCGCGGGTCAGATGCATCAAACGGCTGGCGACATTCACCGTATCCCCGATGACGGTGAATTCCAGCCGCTGATCCGACCCGATATCACCTGCCACGACAGCTCCATAATGCACACCGATGCCCAGCCCGACCGACGGCAGGCCATGGGCTGCACGTTCACGGTTCCAGTCATGGATGGCATCCTGCATGTCATGGGCACAGGCAAGGGCCGCCGCGGGGTCCCGACCACTGGGGGCAAGCAGGCCGAAAGTGGCCATCACGCAGTCGCCGATATATTTATCGACTGTGCCGCCATGGGTGAAGACGGCCTGTTCCATGCGGATGCGGAACTGGCGCAACAGGTCGATGATCTCCGAAGCTGGCGCATTCTCGCACAGGCGGGTAAAACCTGTCAGATCGGCAAACAAGACGCAGACGACGCGGGTATTGGGTTGCGACAGGGGGCTGTCGCTGGCCGCCAGCCGTTCCACCATGTCGGGCGAGAAGTAGCGGGCCAGGTTTGCCCGCTCACATTCCGTCGCGGCCTGACTGACCAGCAGCATCTTGGACCGCCGTACCGCCGCCGCCAGGGTCAGAGCAACCAGCATCAAGATCAGCACCTGGCTGAGCCAGCCGGGCAGGTCGATATAATAGGGGTCCAGCATGACCTCGAAAATCTCGTTCAGGCTGGTGCTGTGAAAGGGCCAATCCATCGGCATCGTGAAAGATCGCGGCTCACGCAGGGCATGGACGACCACCGCCGACCAGGACAGGACGGCGGTCAACCCGCTCCAAACCACCAGGGCCGGTCGCTGCAACGTGGCAGAACTGACCACCATCAGGAAGAAGACCGCGAACCAGACGCTGCGCGTGGTCAGGGCGGCCGGCATCACCTCCCCGCTGAAAACCACAGGCACTGTCATCACAGCCGCAATTGCCGCGTGATCGAAGGCGACCGACGCGAACAGGTGCCATGGCCGGAATGCCCTTGTCCGGTGCAGCGCCCACAGACCCATGCCGTTGCAGGCCAGAATGGCGATGCAGATATAACCCGCAATGTTGCCGACCGATTGGTCCAGGGCGGTGATCCAGCTCAAGATCGCGCCCAACCCGATCAGCCGCGCCCAGGTGGCCATCTCGATGCTGCGCGCCTGTTCGCGCGCGAACACGGCCTTCAGCCGCGCCTCCGCCCCCAGGTTGCGATCCGACAGGTTGCTCATGCCACCCTTCCCCACCGCCTTTGCCGACGGTGCCGTCCCCTGTTTACCAAGTTAACGCGACAATGGGTCTTTATGACAGGGCCAAGCATCAACCCACCCCAGCCGATCCCGCAAGCCGGGCGACGATGAACGGCAATCATGGAGGGTTGATGGCAAGGATGTGGTTTTACACATCCTTTGTTTGCGACCCTATATGCCGGTTGTTGCATTTTGCATTTAATATAGCAGTATTTGAATTATGCAATGCATGATGAAATGGTTTTGCGCCTGAAACAGTCATTTTCAGCCCGGAATCTTCCCATATCCGATTGGCATACCCCATGCAGCAGGAGTGATCAGAAAGGCAAACGCCTTCCCGCTATAAAAGAACCGACGGAGCCGACATCATGAACAAGTTCTTCGCCAAGACCGCCGCCGCCGCTGCCATCGCTGTTGCTTTCGCGGCCCCGGCCATGGCCCAGAATGCGTCCGGCACGATTGCGCTGAAGGGCAATGTCGCTCTGTCCTGCACCATCGCCGTCCAGGACTTGAACCAGTCTCTGGCCCTGAAGGCCGGTGAGAATGCCAAGACCGTCGGTTCGGTCACCGAGACCTGCAATTCCGGCTCCGGCTACAAGATCACGCTGGCTTCGGCCAATGCCGGCAAGCTGAAGTCCGGCAACTTCACCATCGACTATCAGGTGAACTATGACGGCCAGGGCGGCGCGCTGACCAGCCAGATGGTTGTTGACCGCGCCACGGCGCAGTTTGGCAAGAAGTCCGACCTGAAGGTCACCATCGCCGCCTCCGACCAGTATATCGCTGGTGACTATGCCGACACGGTCACCGTGACCATCGCGGCCAAGTAAGTTTGCCGACCAAACCCCGCCCGAAACCGGGCGGGGTTTTCCATATCCGGACAAAGAGGTGCAGAATGCGCCGTGTACTGGTCCGGGCCGTTCTGGCCCTGCTTCTCTCATCAACCGCCCTGATGCCCGCCGCCATGGCGCAGAGCACGGGTGGCAATTTGTCATTGCGGGGCAACATGCCCATGTCCTGCGCCATCAGTGTGCAGGACAATAACGTCATCTGGAACCTGACCAGCGGCGAAGGGTCGAAGACGGTCGGGTCGGTGACGGAGAGCTGCAATGCCGGCAATGGCTATTCAATCAGCCTGGCGTCGGCCAATGGCGGCAAGATGAAAAGCGGCGTCAACGAGATCGCCTACTCCGTCGATTACGACAGCAACGCCGGCAACCTGACCAGCCAGATGGTCGTCCAGCGTGCGACGGCGCAGTTTGGCAAGAAGTCCGATCTGAAGGTGACGGTGCCGATTTCCAATCAGCATGTGGCCGGCGACTATGCCGACACGATCACAGTGACCATCGCCGCCCGGTGAGGCTGGATCAGACCGTCAGCAAGGCGGCGGCCACGCGCCGCCCCTCGGCCAGCAGCACATTATAAGTGCGGCAGGCGGCGGGACTGTCCATGACATCCAAGACCAGACCCTGCTCCCGCAGCACCTTGCGCAGGACCGATGGCAGCAATTGCATGCGGGCACCAGAGCCCAGCAGCAGCACATCCGGCTTTGGGTCGGCAGCAAGCACAGCGGCGAAATGATCGACGGTCAGATCAGCGAAGCCGGGTACATCCCAGGCAATGGTGCGATCGGGAAAAACGATCACAGCCCCCTCATGCACCACGTTGGACACCCGGAAACGGCCAGGGGCATAGGTGTCGATGACCTGACGATCAGCCGGGATTATGGGGGTGATATCGACCATGTCGGGGATATTCCGATAGGCCCGACTATGCGGGCCAGGTTGAAATGGCTCCCAGGGAGGGATTCGAACCCCCGACCGGGCGGTTAACAGCCGCCTGCTCTACCACTGAGCTACCTGGGATCAGGCCATTTCCAACACTGGAACTACTATGATACGCGTGCCAATCGCACCCCTGAATGAACAGGGCCGGACGCTTTTGGGCATCCGGCCCTGCCGATTGGCTCCCAGGGAGGGATTCGAACCCCCGACCGGGCGGTTAACAGCCGCCTGCTCTACCACTGAGCTACCTGGGATCAGTACTCACGTCACGGCGCGTTGTCGACGCCGCGTCGTGCGGTGGCCGGGCTTATAGCCAACCCGATCCGGGTTTGTAAACCCCTGTTTCGCGATTTTGCGCATTTTCTTGATCGGGGTGGAAAATCCCTGTGATTCCAGTAGCCTGAACCCATGTCTGACAAGGGGGACACGCATGCGCAACCATGACCCGGACGCCAATCCCTGGCGCACGCTGACCCGCCGTCCGGTTTATGAGAATCCCTGGATCCGGGTGGATCACCATGAAGTGGTGAAGCCCAGCGGCGATCCCGGCATCTATGGCTTGGTCCATTTCCAAAACCATGCCGTCGGCGTGGTCCCTGTGGCGGCGGACGGAACGACCTGGCTGGTGGGGCAGTACCGTTACCCGCTGAACCGCTACAGCTGGGAAATCCCTGAAGGCGGCGTGCCGGCGGGCGAGGATCCCGCCGCAGGCGCCCGGCGAGAGCTGCGGGAGGAAACGGGCCTGACCGCTGCCTGCATGATCCCCATCATCCCCCGCGTGGCCCTGTCCAACAGCGTGTCGGATGAGGAAGGCACGCTTTATGTGGCCTGGGACCTGACAGAGGGAGAGGCGGAGCCGGATGATACCGAACAGTTGCGGCTGCGCCGTCTGCCCCTGCGTGCGGCACTTGATATGGCCTTGTCAGGGGAGATCACCGACAGCCTGTCGCTTCTGGCCCTGCTGCGCCTTCCCCTGCTGCTGAAAGCTGCGGATACGCCGGCGGATCTGCGCGCAGCACTGATGAAGGGCTTGGAGTGAGAGCAAAGAAAAAGGCCCGTCGCGGGGACGGGCCTTTTAATTCTGGAGGCACGGCCGGGAATCGAACCCGGATTCACGGATTTGCAGTCCGTTGCATCACCATTCTGCCACCGCGCCATCGGTGCCGCCGTTCGGCATCGCCGTCCGGGGTGGGGCCGGTATATAGACGGGTGCCGCCACCAAGGTCAAGGGCCTGAAAGAAGAATTCCGTCGCACGGGTCTGTGGTGCAGCCGCAACATTGTGTTCCGCGGGCGGGACGGATATATAGCAGCGTGGGTTCCCGCTTTCCGGCGGCTGCGCCCACCCGCCCTTTCCTTTCCCCAGCGCGACAGACACGTCCATGATGGCCACCACCGAATATAGCGCCGCCCGTCTGAACATGGTCGAAGGCCAGATCCGGCCCAACAAGGTGACCGATCAGCGTGTGGTCGATGCCTTTCTGGCTGTGCCACGCGACCAGTTCGTGCCTGAAGGCCTGCGCGGCGTCGCCTATGTCGACAAGAGCATCCCGGTCACCAGAAGCCGCTATCTGCTGGAACCGATGGTCCTGGCACGCCTGCTGAACGACGCGAAGATCGAGTCCACGGATATCGTCCTGGATGTGGGGACCGGCACCGGTTATTCCGCCGCTGTCATTGGCCGCCTGGCCGCCACAGTCGTGGCGCTGGAATCGGACAGCGAACTGGCCGCCTTCGCCAATCAGGCGATGCAGACCCAGGGCGTGGACAATGCCGCCGTCATGCATGGCCCGCTGAATGCCGGCTGGGCCAAGCAGGCGCCGTACAACGTGATCATCGTGCAGGGTGCGGTTGCCGCCGTGCCCCCCGCCCTGCTGGACCAGCTGGCTGAGGGCGGGCGTCTGCTGGCTGTTGTACTGCCTGAAAGCGGTCAGGGCGTCGCCCGCCTTTATCTGAAGACTGGTGGACAAGTGTCCAGCCGCATCCTTTTCGATGCATCGGCGGCCCTGCTGCCGGGCTTCGAAGCCAAGGCCGATTTCCAGTTCTGATTCAGTATCCGGAGGGTTCTGTGCGCCCCATCACAGACAATGAGCTGACGGTGGAGGATTTGGCGGACAGGCTCCGGACGGATGACGGGATTGTCGTGCTGGATGTACGTGAATCCTGGGAAGTGGAACTTTGCCATATCGCGCAAAGCATCCACATTCCGCTCGGGCAATTGCCGTCAGCCGTGGCGGCATTGCCAGAGGACCGCGATATCGCGGTGCTTTGCCACCACGGCATGCGAAGCGCGTACGCCACACAATGGCTGCGCACCCAGGGTTTCGACCGGGCCATCAATCTTGCGGGCGGAATCGACGCTTGGGCCCGGCGTATCGATCCGACCATGAAGGTGTATTGACCATGGACTCCAGCCGTCTGAAGCAGTCCCCGACCAGCCTGATCCTGCGCCGCGTGGCGCGCGCCGCTCTGCCGGCCGTGGCCCTGGCCTTCGGACTTGGCCTTTCCCCCGCCAGCGCACAGTCCCTGCAGGACGCGTTGGCCCAGGCCTATCAGTCCAATCCGACCCTGGACGCCGCCCGGGCACAGCTCCGCGCCACGGACGAGTTGATCCCGCAGGCCAAGTCCGGCTTCCTGCCGACCATCAACGCCAATGGTAGCGCCAGCCGCAATCTGCAGAAGAACGGCCCGGTTGAGACCTACTGGACCGAGAAGTCGGTCGGTGCCGAAATCGTGCAGCCGCTTTTCCGTGGTGGCCGCACCGTTGCCAGCCTGAGCCGCGCCGAAGCGCTGGTGCAGGCGCAGCGCGCCACCCTGCAATCCACCGAGCAGTCGGTGCTGCTGGCCGTTGCCCAGGCCTATTCCGACGTGGTTCGCGACGAGGCGGTTCTGCAGCTGACCGTGAATAACGAGCAGGTGCTGAAGCGTCAGTTGGAAGCGGCCAATGACCGGTTCCGCGTGGGTGAAATCACCCGCACCGATGTCAGCCAGTCCGAGTCGCGTTTGGCCCTGTCGACTTCCAACCGCATTGCCGCCGAAGGTGCCCTGAACGCCAGCCGCGCAACCTTTGCCCGCCTGATCGGTGCGGTGCCGCAGGGCCTGACCCAGGCCGCCCCGCTGACCGGTCTGCCGGCCTCGCTGGACGCCACCATCGCGCTGGCGGAACAGAACAATCCGCAGGTTCTGGCGGCCAAGTTCTCCGAACGGGCTGCTGACGCCGCCGTCGATCAGGTCGCGGGCGAGTTGCTGCCGACCGTGTCGCTGGTCGGTTCCTACAGCCGTACCTGGGATCGCCCCGGCACCCTGGGCGATCTGGACAATGGCGCGATCATCGCCCGCGTGACGGTTCCGATTTACGAGGCCGGTGGCACCACCGCACGCGTGCGTGAAGCCAAGCAGACCGCCTCGCAGCGCCGTATCCAGATCGACGAGGCCGTTCGTGGCGCCCGCGAAACCGGCATCCGTGCCTGGGAAGCGCTGAGCACGTCCCGCGCCTCCATCAAGTCGCGCAATGAGCAGGTGCGTGCCGCCAATATCGCCCTGGAAGGCGTGCGTCAGGAAGCGACTGTCGGTTCGCGTACCGTCCTGGATACGCTGGACGCCGAGCAGGAACTGCTGAACGCCCAGGTCGAACTGGTTCGTGCACAGCGTGACGAGGTTGTGGCCAGCTTCCAAGTGATGGCCGCCACCGGTCAGCTGTCGGTCGGCAGCCTGGGCCTGCCAGTCCAGACCTATGATGTGGAAGCGCATTACAACAGCGCTTCCGGCAAGATCTGGGGTCTGTCGGCCGATTGATTCGGCAGCATTTGACGCAAATAAGCGCCAGCAGGGGAGGCCAATCGGCCTCCCCTTTGCTTTTTGGCCGCCTTCAGAGCCGATTCTTCAATCCTGTTAACAAGTTCGTGGAAATTTCTCGCGTTCTGCCCTAGGCTTGCCAACGAATTCGTGGAAGGTCAGGTTACGCGCGAAATGGCCGACAAAGGGTCCTCACAAGAACCATCGATGGAAGAGATCCTCGCTTCCATTCGTAGGATCATTTCCGAAGATGGCGAGACGCCGGGCGAAGAGGCACCTCCTCCTCCCCCGCCGCCGCCACCTCCCCCACCACCCCCGCCCCCTCCTCCCCCGCCGCCACCTCCCCCGCCGCCGCCGCCGCCTCCGCCCCCCATGGCGATGATGATGGAGCCGGAGCCGGAGCCCGATTTCGGGCCGGTTGAGGAAGAGCCGCTGGAACTGACCCAGATGGTTCAGGAGGAGCCTGAATATTACAGCCCGCCGCCCCCGCCGCGCCGTGCGCCCCCGCCTGAAGATGGCGGGCTGATTTCCGACTATGCCGCCGACGCGGCAAGCCGTGCCTTTGCGTCCGGTCTGGCCGGTTTCCGCCGTGGCGGGCCCAGCCTGATGGGCGATGGCCCCGTCGGTCGGGGCGACGTCACGCTGGAACAGATCGTTTATGAGATCGTGCGCCCCATGATCCGTGAGTGGCTGGATGACAATCTGCCCACCATGGTTGAACGTATGGTCAAGCGTGAGATCGAGCGGGTAGTACGGCGCGGCCTCGACTGACGCGCTTGCCTGCTTTGACGTGAACAAAAGGGGCGGCGCCTTGCTGGTGCCGCCCCTT
Organism: Niveispirillum sp.; assembly: GCF_052437035.1. Taxonomy (NCBI): domain Bacteria; kingdom Pseudomonadati; phylum Pseudomonadota; class Alphaproteobacteria; order Rhodospirillales; family Azospirillaceae; genus Niveispirillum; species Niveispirillum sp. The sequence continues at coordinate 1,086,748 of NZ_JBQVOH010000001.1, read as the reverse complement.
TTCCTTTATCTAAGCCAATCCCCTTTACCCGGAAGGTCCGGCCATCATGTTGGAAAAGACGTTCTCCCCCGCCGAGGTTGAAGCCAGCCATTATCAGCGTTGGGAGGAGACGGGTGCCTTTGCCGCACACGTCGATTCGAACCAGACGCCCTATACCATCATGATGCCGCCGCCCAACGTAACGGGCAGCCTGCATATGGGCCACGCGCTTACCTTCACCTTGCAGGATATCCTGATCCGGTATCAGCGCATGCGCGGCAAGGATGCCCTGTGGCAGCCCGGCACCGACCATGCCGGCATCGCCACCCAGATGGTGGTGGAACGCAATCTGGGCAAGGAAGGCATCAGCCGCCAGGATCTGGGCCGTGAGAAGTTCCTGGAAAAGGTCTGGGAGTGGAAGGCAGAGTCCGGTGGCACCATCACCACACAGCTGCGGCGCCTGGGTGCCTCCACCGACTGGGCACGCGAACGCTTCACCATGGATGAAGGCCTGAACAAGGCCGTCCGCAAGGTGTTCGTGGAACTGTTCCGCCAGGGCCTGATCTATCGCGACAAGCGCCTGGTCAACTGGGACCCCAAGCTGCACACCGCCATCTCCGACCTGGAGGTGGAGCAGAAGGAGGTGAACGGCAATCTCTGGCATTTCCGCTATCCCATCGATGGGCAGGAAGGCCGTTACATTGTCGTCGCCACGACGCGTCCGGAAACCATGCTGGCCGACACGGCTGTCGCCGTTCACCCCGAGGATGAGCGCTATAAGGACCTGATCGGCAAGTTCGTGCGCCTGCCGCTGGTCGGCCGCCTGATCCCCATCGTGGCGGATGAGTATGCCGATCCGGAGACAGGGTCGGGTGCGGTCAAGATCACGCCCGCCCATGATTTCAACGATTTCGAGGTGGGCAAGCGCCACAAGCTGCCGCTGATCAACCTGCTGGACCGCGACGCCCGCATCGTGCAGGCGTTTGAAGGCTATAAGCCCGGCACCGATGGCAGGTTGGAAGCGTTCAGCGAGCCGGTGCCCGAAGCCTATCGCGGCCTGGACCGGTATGAGGCGCGCAAGAAGGTCGTCGCCGATCTGGAAGCGCTGGAGCTTCTGGAACAGATCGTTCCGCACAAGATGACGCAGCCGCATGGCGACCGCTCCGGCGTCGTCATCGAGCCCTGGCTGACCGATCAGTGGTATTGCGACGCCGCAACCCTGGCCAAGCCGGCCATCGAAGCGGTCGAAACCGGCAAGACCGTGTTTGTGCCCAGGAACTGGGAAAACACCTATTTCGAATGGATGCGCAACATCCAGCCCTGGTGCATCTCGCGTCAGCTCTGGTGGGGTCATCAGATCCCCGCCTGGTACGATGCCGATGGTAATGTCTTCGTGGCGGAGACCGCTGAAGAGGCGCAGGCCCTGGCCGGCGCCGGTGTGGCCCTGACGCGCGACAGCGACGTTCTGGACACCTGGTTCTCGTCCGCCCTGTGGCCGTTCAGCACGCTGGGCTGGCCGGAAAAGGTGCCTGAGCTGGACCGGTATTATCCCGGTGACGTTCTGGTCACCGGCTTTGACATCATCTTCTTCTGGGTTGCCCGCATGATGATGATGGGCATCCATTTCATGGGCGATGTGCCGTTCAAGACGGTCTATATCCACGCCCTGGTCCGCGATGAAAAGGGCCAGAAGATGTCGAAGTCGAAGGGCAATGTCATCGACCCGCTGGAAGTGATCGACCAGTATGGTTGCGACGCCCTGCGCTTCACCCTGACGGCCATGGCTGCACAGGGCCGCGACATCAAGCTGGCGGTGAACCGCGTCGAAGGCTACCGCAACTTCGCCACCAAGCTGTGGAACGCCGCCCGCTATGCGGAGATGAACCAGGTGGCGCAGGTGCCGGGCTTCGACCCGGCGGGCGTGAAGCTGACGGTCAATAAGTGGATCGTGGGCGCGGTGCAGCAGGCGGCGGGCCGCGTCACCGACGCGCTGGATGCCTACAAGTTCAACGAGGCGGCGAACGGCATCTATCAGTTTGCTTGGAATAGCTTCTGCGACTGGTACCTGGAATTCACCAAGCCCATCCTGAATGGCGAGGATGAAGCCGCCAAGGCCGAAACCCGCGCCACCACGGCCTGGGTTCTGGACCGTATCCTGCACCTGCTGCACCCCGTCATGCCCTTCATCACGGAGGAGTTGAACGAGAAGTTGGGTGGTCAGGGCCAGACCCTGATCTCCGCCCCCTGGCCCCTGCCCCAGGCCGCCCTGATCGATGCGGCGGCCGGTGACGAGATGGAATGGGTGGTGCGCCTGATCTCCACCATCCGTACCGTGCGATCGGAAATGAACGTGCCGCCCTCGGCCCAGTTGCCGCTGCTGCTGAAAGGCGCGTCGGAGGTGACGCGTCAGCGTCTGGCCACCCATCGCGACCTGATCCTGCGTCTGGCCCGCCTGTCGGGTGTGGAGACGACCAGCGAGGATGCTGCCAAGGGCTCTGCCCAGGCCATCCTGGACGAAGCCACCCTGATCCTGCCGCTGGCCGACTTCATCGATGTGGAGAAGGAAAAGGCCCGTCTTGCCAAGGAAATCAGCAAGCTGGCGCAGGACATCGCCAAGATCGACGCCAAACTGTCCAATAAGAACTTCGTGGACAAGGCGCCGGAAGAGGTGATCGAGGAACAGCGTGAGCGCCGGGCGGAGGCCGACACGGTGCGGGCCAAGCTGGCCGATGCGCTGACCCGGCTTGGGTAAAATGTCCGAGCATTTCCCGAACAGTGCATAAGAAAGGCGGCGTCCAATGGGCGCCGCCTTTTTGTTTGATGACCCGTGCGGTGAGGTATCAAACCAGCCGCTTGCCCGTTGCACCGGCCAGATCCTGGATCAACTGCCACGCCACGCGGCCCGACCGGTTCCCACGCGTCACCGACCATTCCACGGCGGCGGCATGCAGCTGATCCACCGTCAGGTCCAGGCCGTAGGCGGCGGCATAGCCCTCCACCATGGCAAAGAAGCTGTCCTGATCACAGGCATGGAAGCCCAGCCAGAGGCCGAAACGGTCGGACAGGCTGATTTTTTCCTCCACCGCCTCTGACGGGTTGATGGCCGTGGACCTCTCATTCTCGATCATGTCACGCGGCATCAGGTGGCGGCGGTTGGAGGTGGCGTAGAGCACGACATTATCGGGCCGCCCCTCGATACCGCCTTCCAGCAGGGCCTTCAGCGATTTGTAGTCGCCATCATCGTGGCTGAAGGACAGGTCGTCGCAGAACAGGATGCAGCGACGGTCCGATGCGCGCAGCACCTCCAGCAGCTTGTCCAGCGTCGGGATATCGTCACGGTGGATTTCCACCAGCGCCAGAGAGCCCGGCACATCGCGGTTCACCCTTGCATGCACCGCCTTGACGATAGAGCTTTTGCCCATGCCACGCGCGCCCCAGAGCAAGGCATTGTTGGCCGGCAGACCGCGCGCGAAACGCGTGCTGTTCTCCAGCAACCGTGCCTTCTGTCGGTCGATGCCCTTCAGCAGGTCGTAATCGACATAGGCAACGCGGGCCACGGGCGTCAGGGACAAGGTATCGGCATGCCAGACGAACGCGTCGGCAGCAGACAGGTCACCAGTGGCCCGTGCCGGCGGGGCCAGACGGTCCAGGGCGTCGGCGATGCGGGACAGAAGGGGCAGGATATCCTGGTCAGCCATGTCGGTCGGTCGCTCGAAAGTTCAGTGGTACCCCTTGTGCGCGGCGGCGGGCGGGGCCAGATGTGGTGCCCGCACGCTATCACGGGGTCTGTGCCGTGCCGAAGCCCGCTTGCCGCATGGCAGAAGGCCGGTTTCGGTTGCAACGGCCCCGCTGGCTTGTATAGTCCCCGCATCCGGCGTCGCCGGGCTTTGCAGAATTTGAGGAGCAGTTGATGTTCATTTCCACGGCCTATGCCCAGGCCGCTGCCGGTGCGCCGGGTGGCGGCATGGAATCCCTGATGTCGCTGGCCCCGCTGGTGCTGATCTTCGTCGTCTTCTATTTCCTGCTGATCCGTCCGCAGCAGAAGAAGCTGAAGGAGCATAAGGCGATGCTGGAGGCACTGCGCCGGGGTGACAAGGTCGTGACCGGCGGCGGCATCGTCGGCACCATCGTGAAGGTTGCCGATGACGAGGCGACGGTGGAAATCGCCGAAAATGTCCGCGTCCGCGTCCTGCGCTCCACGATCACCACCGTCCTTGCCAAGACCGAGCCGGCCAAGGTGGACGAGAAGTAAGCGCCCTACGGTCCGGGCAGTGGTATCATCAAGTGTATGGCGCTGCTTCGGCTGCGCTATACACTTGAGCGCACAAAACAATCACAACAGGTATCTCTTATCCTGAGAAAATCCATTCGCTCATACTTAAGTTTCTTAATAAAAAACGTTCATAATTTTTGAACTTATCGGAATGCATATCAAGTACATTTCATCGAAATTCCGTTTCAAAACATTATTATATTTGAGATCCATATTTGGTCATCGATATCTATGAGCAACTCCAGCATGGCGATTCTGTATTAATTTCATTTTATCTTAAAGAAACTTATTTATGGCCACAGCAATAGACCTTTGATCTCCCATATATCGTTGCAATATTCCAATCTTTGCATGTGTGTCTAAATTAACACGCATGCTGCATATCTTTATTAACGTCGCTTTTATGTATTTAATTATGCATAGCATGAATGCATCAATCCATCCTCACAAAACGCTGCGGACCGTATCGGACTGTTACCGCGGTAAAATTAAAAGAGGCATGCGATGACAAATGGATCTGTTGCTAACCGTGGTTTGCGCGGACTGCTGCTGCTTGGCGCAGCGACCGCTTGCATGACGGGTTCAGTATCGGCACAGCAGAACAATTCTGGCGAGTTGGTGCTCGAAGAAATCGTCGTTACCGGTTCGCGTATCGCGCGGTCTAACTTGAATTCAACGGTGCCGTTGAATGTTGTCAGCGAAACCGAAATTCGATTCTCCGGTTACACTAACTTGGCGGACGTGGTGTCGGCTGCGCCGCAGTTAGCCCCCAGCCTGAACGGCCAGAGCTCCGGCGGGTTCCTGTTCGTCGGCGGTCAGAGCCGCGTTGATCTGCGTGGTCTGGGTACCAACCGTACGTTGGTTCTGGTGGATGGCAAGCGCCACGTGACAGGCGCTCTCGATAGCCCCGCTGTCGATTTGAACACCATCCCGTCGAGCATGGTTGAGCGCACCGAAGTCATCACTGGTGGCGCGTCGGCCGTGTATGGCTCCGAGGCCGTCGCCGGCGTGGTGAACATCATCCTGAAGAAGGATTTCGAGGGCGCCGAATTCGATGCCTCCTACGGCATCTCTGAAGAAGGCGACGGACAGGAAAACCAGTTCAGCGGCACGTTTGGCGGCAAGTTCGCCGAGGGCAAGGGCTACGTCCTGGTCGGCGTCGAGTATACCAAGGTCGATCCGGTGTTCGCATCGGACCGCAGCTGGGCCGAGCCTGGCATCACCTTCAACACGCTGGTGACGCCGAACGTTTCCATCCCGGCGCCGAAGAGCCGCACCGGCCGTGGCGGCGTGTTCCGTACCCTGGTGGCCAATCCGGGCGCAGGTCCGATCGCCGCCAACGCGCTGGCCGGTGTCTCCATCGATTTCGAGAGCCGTTCTGTCCAGGGCCTGACGGACGTGAACTGCTTGGCAGCGCGCAACGCCGTTACCGCCGCTACCCCGCTGTGTAATGATCCGACGCTGGATTTCACGTCGATCTATACCACCCTGCAGGGTGAGAGCGAGCGTCTGCTGGGCCGGGCCTATGGCTCCTACCAGATGAGCGACTTCGTCAAGGTGACCGCTGAAATCGCTGCGGCGAGCGTCGACAGCTCCAATCCGCGCGCACAGCCGGCCTTCACCGGCACTGCCACGTTCCGGCACAATGTGCGCCGCGATAACGCCTATCTGAACGGCACCGGTGCCAACGCCGTCGAACTGCGCCGCATTTTCGACGCCAACGGCCTGACCGCCCCGACAGCTTCTGCCGAACTGTTCCGCTTCACCGAAGAATTCGGCCAGCGCGTCATCGAGCAGCAGCGCGACATGATCCGCACCGTGGTGGGTCTGGAAGGCGACTTCGAATTCGCCGACCGCAACGTCAAGTGGGATACCTACTACCAGTACGGCCAGTTGGATGGTAAGTCGCTGAACCGCGGCCAGTTTAACAAAGAGCGCTATACCCGCTCCCTGGATGCAGTGATCAACCCGGCGACCGGCGCCCCGATCTGCCGTGACCTGCTGTCCACGGATGCCGGTGTTCGCGCCGCCGCTGCCGGCTGCGTGCCGAACGACTTCCTCAATGGTCCCAGCCAGGCTGCTATCGACTACGCAGCGGCCACGTCTGTGACCGTCGGTCAGGCGTCTCAGGAAGTTGCGGCATTCAACGTTACTTCCGACCTGTTTGAGCTGCCCGCTGGCGCCGTCGGTTTCGCGGTTGGCGCCGAATATCGTAAGGAAGTATCGGATCAGGAGACCGACAGCGCCACGGCACAGGGCCTGCTGTTCACCAACGCTATCCCCCGCCGTCGCGGTGAATACAACGTGAAGGAATATTACGGCGAAGTGCTGGTCCCGGTCCTGAAGGACATGTTCCTGATCAAGGAATTGAACCTGGACGGCGCCTATCGTTGGGCCGATTACAGCACGGTTGGCGGTGTCAGCCAGTGGAAGGTCGGTGCGGACTTCTCGCCCATCGACGATATCCGCTTCCGCGGTACCTACTCTGAGTCGGTCCGTGCCCCGAACATCATCGAACTGTACGCGCCGACCGGTGAAAACTTCACCACTGCGCAGCAGGACCCCTGCGATCGTTCGCGCATCGGCACCTTGACGGGTGAGGCCCGCTCGATCCGTCAGGCCAACTGCGCGCGCGACATCCCCGGCTACAACCCGGATACGTTCAATTCCAACATCGGCACCGGCCGTTCCTCACTGCGCCTGCTGCAGGGTGGTTTCGACGGTCTGCGTGAGGAAGTTGCAGAAACCTACACCGTCGGTGGTGTGTTCCAGCCCACCTTCCTGGAAGGCTTCGCGGCCACGGTCGATTACTATGACATCAAGATCAAGGACGCGATCGCCCTCCCCGCCCTGTCGGGCGTGTTCCAGGCCTGCTACGACACGGCTGGCGGCTCGTCGCTCTGCGATTTGATCGTTCGTGACCAGACCGGTACCCGCACCAGCGTGGTGGGCGGTGTCGATTTCGTTCGCACCACGCAGGCCAACATCGCCGCTTACAAGAACCGTGGCATCGACTTCTCGGTCGCCTACGGCTTTGATGTGGCCAATCTGGCGCCGGACCTGGGTGATGATGGTCGTATCGATCTGACGCTGCAGGGCACCCACCTGTTGCAGTATGACTATGTCTCGCAGGCCGGTCAGGCTCCGCGTAAGTTCGCCGGCACCTCCGGTACGCCGTCGTGGAAGCTGTCGGGTACGGCGACCTACTCCAACGAGACGTTCACCGTGTCGTGGAATACCCGCTTCGAAGACAACATGGTTGCCGACGAAAGCCTGTTGCCGATCGCCGATGGCCAGCCGCTGCCCCGTGATCCGTTCTACACGGGCGACTTCTGGATCCATGACATCCGCTTCCTGTACAACGTCACCCAGGAAGTGGTGCTGCGCGCTGGCGTGCAGAACGTCACCAACGAGCGTCCGCCGAACCACCCCAGCGTCTACACGGGTACCGGCAACGGCACCTCGGCAAACTGGGACAACCGCGGTCGTTATTTCTACACCGGTGTGAACGTCAAGTTCTAAGAACACCAGTGCTTTGCAAGGGGTCGTGGCATCATGCCATGACCCCTTTTTTTTGTTTCGGCCCGTTTGAATTCCGTTTCAAGAAGCTATCGGTTCTGCTCTTGGCATGCTTATCCCGGCGTAGAGGCCCGGCAAGGGGATCAAGCGTTCATCAGCTTACCGATTTCCCAGGGGAAACCGTCACAGCAGGAACAGCGTCGCCAGCCCTAGAAATGATAAGAAACCGACAACGTCGGTGATCATCGTCAGGAACACACCCGACGCGACGGCGGGATCAATCTTCATCCGGTCCAACAGGAACGGGATCAGGCCGCCAAACAGGCCGGCGCAGATCAGATTGATGATCATGGCCCCGGCAATGACCAGACCGATGATGGAATGGCCAAACCAGAAATAGGTGATGCCGCCGACAATACCGGCCAGGGCCATGCCGTTCATCAGGCCGACCAGCACTTCCTTGCCGATCACGCGGGCGGCGTTGGACGTGGTCAGTTCCTTGGTGGCAAGCGCGCGAACCGCAACAGTCAGGGCCTGGGTCCCGGCATTGCCGCCCATGCTGGCCACGATGGGCATCAGGGCGGCGAGCGCCACAACATGGGCGATGGTGGTGGTGAACTGGTTGATCACGGTCGCGGAGATCAGGGCGGTGACCACATTGAAGGCCAGCCAGCGGAAACGCGACCGCGCCGTGGAAAGGACGGCACGATACAGGTCGTCCTCACCGACGCCACCCATGGCCAGCATGTCGGCTTCGGCCTCCTCCTCGATCACGTCCACGACGTCATCGACGGTGATGACACCCAACAGGCGATCGCCCTTATCCACCACCGGGGCGGACACCAGACCATAATTACGGAACAGGCGCGCCACCTCTTCCTGGTCCATGGTGACAGGAATGCGGTGAATATCCTCGTGCAGAATGTCAGCCAGCTTCACACCGCGCTTGGCGCGCAGGACGCGGGACAGCGGTACGGAGCCGATGACCCGGTGCATGGGGTCCACAACGAAGATGTCGTAAAACTGCTCCGGCAGCTCGCTTTCGTCGCTGGTTGCAGCAGCACGCAGATAATCCAGAAGGCCGCCGACGGTCCAGAATTCTGGCACCGACACGAATTGCCGGCCCATCAGACGTCCGGCAGAATACTCCGGATATGTGAGCCCCTCCTCCACAAGCGCCCTGGCCTCGGGCGGCAGGTTGGAGAGGATGGATTGCTGCGCCTCCTCATCGAGGTCCTGGATCACGTCGACGGCGTCATCGGTGTCCAGTTCAGCGACAGCCGCCGCCAGGGCCTTCGGCTCCAGCCGCTCCACAACCTCGTCACGCAGGTCGATGGAAAGATAGGCCAGGATCTCTGCATCGAACTGCGGTCGCAGCAGCGCGATCAGCAGCTCGCGCCGATCCTCATCAGCCTGTTCCAGCAGATCGGCAATATCGGACGGATGCAGCTCGGCCAGAGCCATTGCGGCGCTTTGGGCGTCGCCGGCATCCAGGAAATCCGAAATCTCATGCATCTGCGCCCGCTCAGGCTCCTGCACCTTAAAACCCCACCCTCAATCGCTCCCGCACCAATGTCTCCCCCTCAGGGCGTATCCGGAAAATGTGCAGCGGCCAATTCACGAAGGGCCGCATCCGGCAAGGCCGCCTTGGAAGCGACCATCCACAGTTCGAAGAATGGGTATCCGCGCGATATGCCCGCAATCGCCTGGAACCCAGCTTCCTTCAATGCCTCTGCAAGACTGTCACGGGTGAAACCGGTGCGGTGGGCCATGAACTCGTTACCCGCCGCCAGTGATTGACGGTGGCCGTACAGCATGTCGATGGCAGAGATCGGCCCGGCTGGCGATTCTGCAAAAGGCTGCATCAGTTGGCCTTTTGCCACCAGGGCCGCAATGCCCTGCAAATCGGGACAGGTGATGATCAGGAACCCGTCAGGCGTCAGGACCCGTAGGCATTCGGCCAGGGCCACCGGCACCTCATGCGGATAATGGTGTTCGATACTGTGGGAGGAGTAGATGGCGTCCATGCTGCCGGATGCAATCATGTCCATCTTGATCATCGATCCGACTATATCCGGCCCGACATTCGGGTCGATATCGAACCGCACCTCATGCCAGCCGTCACCGGCGAAGGCCCTGGTCGTGTTATGACGCCGCTTGATGCCGCATCCGGCATGAAGGAATTGCTTCAAACCAAACGTCATACCCGTAAATCCCAGAAGGTCGAATGGAACGGGCCGCTGGATGGCGGCCCGTTGAAGTAAGGTCAACGCTCTTGCGTGGCAACCGGGCTGTGCATCTGTGCGTCAATGACGGCTAGGGCCGACATGTTGACGATGCCGCGCACCGTAACCGACGGTGTCAGGATATGCGCCGGCTTAGCGGTACCCAGCAGCACGGGACCGACAGTCAGGCCATCGCCCAGCACCTTCAACAGGTTGAAGGAGACGTTGGCGCTGTCACGGTCGGGCATGACCAGCAGGTTGGCCGACCCATGCAGGCGGCTGTTAGGGAAGATACGGCTGCGGATTTCCGGGCTGATCGCCGCGTCCGCATGCATTTCGCCCTCCACCTCCAGGTTCGGATAGCGGGCGGTGATGGCCTGCAGCGCCTCCCGCATCTTCACGGCAGAGGCGTCGTTGTGGCTGCCGAAGCTGGAATGCGACAGCAGCGCGATCTTCGGCGACAGACCGAAACGCCGCACCTCTTCTGCCGCCAGATCGGTGATATCGGCCAGTTCCGACGCGCTGGGCGTGGCATTCACATAGGTGTCGGTCAGGAAGAAAGTGCCGCGATTGAGGATCAGCACCGACAGGGCCGCCATCACGCGCGCGCCCGGCTTCTTGCCAATCACGTCATTCACGTGCTTCAAGTGCCAGTCATAAAGGCCAACGGTACCGCAGATCAGGGCGTCTGCGTCGCCCTTTTCCACCATCAGGGCACCGATGACGGTGCTGTTGGTGCGCACCACCTGGCGGGCGCGGTCAGGCGAGACGCCGCCGCGTTCCATCTTGCGGTGATAAGTCTGCCAATAATCGTTATAGGCCGGGTCGTTCTGCGGATCGATCAGACGGACATTGTCGTCCAGGCGCAGACGCAGCCCCAGCTTTTCAATGCGGCGGGCCACAACTTCGCGGCGGCCAATCAGGATGGGCTGGGCAATGCCGTCATCCATCACCTGCTGGGCGGCGCGCAACACCCGCTCCTCTTCACCCTCGGCATAGGCGATGCGGCGCGGGTCGGCCTTGGCCTTGGCGAAGACCGGCTTCATCAGCAGGCCGGAGCGGAAGACAAACTGGCCCAGCTGTTCCAGATAGGCGTCGAAATCCTGGATGGGGCGCGTGGCCACACCGCTTTCCATGGCGGCCCGAGCCACCGCCGGCGCGATTTCCAGGATCAGGCGTGGGTCGAACGGACGCGGAATCAGATATTCCGGGCCAAAGCTGGGCGGCGCCTCGCCATAGGCCATGGCCACCACATCATGCACCTCCGCCTGGGCCAACCGGGCAATGGCATTGACGGCGGCAATTTTCATCGCCTCATTGATCGTCGTGGCCCCCACATCCAGCGCACCGCGGAAGATGAACGGGAAGCACAGGACATTGTTGACCTGATTGGGGAAGTCCGACCGGCCCGTGCCGACAATGGCGTCGGGACGCACGGCCTTCACCTCGTCCGGCATGATTTCCGGCGTGGGGTTGGCGAGCGCCATCACAATCGGATTGGCGGCCATCTTCTTCACCATGTCCTGGGTCAGGACACGGGGGGCGGACAGGCCTAAGAAGATGTCGGCGTCGCCGATAATATCGTCCAGCGTGCGGGCATTGGTCGGCTTGGCGTAGCGTTCCTTGCGCGGGTCCATCAGTTCGGTGCGGCCCTGATAGACCACGCCCTTGATGTCATTCACCCAGACGTTCTCAACCGGCAGGCCCATATCGACCAGCAGATCCAGACAGGCCAGCGCGGCCGCCCCGGCACCGGAGCAGACCAGCTTCACCGAAGCAAAGTCGCGGCCCGTAAGTTTCAGCGCATTGGTGATTGCGGCAGCCACGATAATGGCGGTGCCATGCTGATCGTCATGGAAGACGGGGATCTTCATACGCTCGCGCAACTGCTTCTCAACATAGAAGCATTCGGGCGCTTTGATATCCTCCAGATTGATGCCGCCAAAGGTCGGCTCCAGGGCCGCGATGACATCAACCAGCTTGTCGGGGTCCTTCTCGCTGATCTCGATGTCGAAGACATCGATGCCGGCGAACTTCTTGAACAGGACGCCCTTACCCTCCATCACGGGCTTGGACGCCAGGGGACCGATATCGCCCAGGCCCAGAACGGCGGTGCCGTTCGTGATGACCGCCACCAGATTGCCGCGGCTGGTGTACTTGGCGGCATTCGCCTCGTCCTCCACGATGGCTTCACAGGCATGCGCCACACCCGGCGAATAGGCCAGTGCGAGATCGCGCTGCGTCGCCAGCGGCTTGGTCGGCGTCACGGCAATTTTGCCGGGAACGGGAAGGCGATGGTAATCCAGCGCCGCATCGCGGAAGGAATCGGTCATTTCAGGGTGAGCTCCCAACAAACCTGAACGGATTTTTGTTGGTTCCTAGTTAGTCCCCTACCACCGCCGCTGTCCAGCCAGAGGACACCGCGCAAAACGGTTACCAGATAAAACAAGAAGGATGGCCGGCCCTGTCGGCACACGTCCCGATCACTGATCCCGGCGCAGAAGGATGCCCCAATAAAGATCCGGGCCGCATGGCACATTCACATTGATGGCGGTGGCGTCAGCGATGGTGAAGCCTGTGCGCCGCATCAGGCTTTGCCAGGATGACAGGCCAAATACGCTGTAATGGTTCAGATTCTCATGATGATAAGCGGATGTGTCGGGCGCCGGCACCTCGACATAGACATGGCCGCCGACACGCGTCAGCCGGAAATATTCCGACAGGGTGAAAAGCGGAAACGGGCTGTGCTCCAGGACGTGGCGGCACCAGAGAAGGTCGAATGACTGGTCAGGGAATTCAAGAAAGCTCTGGTCGGCCTCGACGACCTCATACCCTGCGGCCTTGCAGACCTCATAATCGGCGCCGATGGTAATGCCGATGGCCTTTGCCTCTGCATCCCGGAAATGGGCCAGGGCCACGCCCTGCCCGCATCCGATGTCCAGGACATCCATACCGGCCTTCAGCACGCCATTCTGCTTCAGATGGTTAACCATCATGGCCGTGACGGAGATCGCCGGTTCCGAAGGCGGTTCGGCGTAGATTTCACCACGCAGACTGTCCAGGAATTTATCGAACCGTGAATAGTCGCGCATTACCGCCCCCTGCATTTCATCACACAGACAATACATGCGGGATAGGACGAAAAGGAAGATCACTATTGCAGGCTGACCGTCGTCACAGGCCCAAAAGCACGAAGCCCCGGAACATTGCTGTTCCGGGGCTTATCGCGGATCATGGTGCGGCCGAAAAGACTCGAACTTTCACGGGTTGCCCCACAGCGACCTCAACGCTGCGCGTCTACCAATTCCGCCACGGCCGCAAGCACATGTCGAAAACCAAACGGGGTCGCCGTTCGGTGGAGGGGTGGATAGCAAATCGCGACACGGGGTTCAAGCAGCATTTAGAGCGGCCCCGACCATGCTACGGATTTGACGGGCCGGTCACGCGTGTTAGCTTCTCCCCCACGTTCCACGCCCCGATGGGAGATTGGCGACAATGCAACTGAAGAAGACCCTGACCGCCGCACTGACGGCAGCGACCATGCTTTCGTCCCTGCCGGCATTGGCCGACACGGTGGTGGGGCTGGTGGCGCCGTTGACCGGCCCCAACGCGGTTTTCGGTGAACAGATGCGCCGTGGCGCCGAAATGGCGGTGGCCGACATCAATGCTAAGGGTGGCTTGCTGGGTGAAAAGCTGGTTCTGGTCAATCTGGATGATGCATCCAACCCCAGCCAGGGTGTCGCCATCGCCAACAAGCTGGCCACGCAGGGCGGTGTCGCCGCCTTCGGCAACTTCAACTCCGCCGTTTCGATTCCCTCCTCCAAGGTGTTCGCCGACGAAGGGATCGTGATGATCAGCCCGGCCTCCACCAACCCGCAATTGACGGAGCAGGGCCTCACCACCGTGTTCCGCACCTGCGGACGCGACGACCAGCAGGGTGATGTGGCCGCCGCCTGGCTGCTGAAAAACCACAAAGATGGCAAGGTCGCCGTCATCCATGACCAGACCACCTATGGCCGCGGTCTGGCAGAGGCCACCCGCAGCGCCCTGAACAAGGGTGGCAAGAAAGAAGTCATGTTCGACGCCGTGAATGTCGGCGACCGCGACATGTCGGCCCTGGTCACTAAGATGAAGGATGCCGGGGTCAATGTCGTCTATTTCGGCGGCCTGCATACCGAAGCGGGCCTGCTGGTCCGTCAGATGGCCGATGCGGGGCTGAAGGCCGTGTTCATGTCGGGCGACGGCACCGTGAACCAGGAATTCTGGAACATTGCCGGCGCGTCAGCCGAGGGCGCCCTGGTCACTTTCGGCAATGAATATCGCGACAAGCCGGAAGCCGCCGATGTCGTGAAGCGCTTCCGCGCCGGTGGCTTTGAACCCGAGGCTTACACGCTCTACACCTATGCCGCCGTGCAGGTCTGGGCCGGTGCTGCCGCCAAGGCCAAGTCGGCAGATGCCGACAAGGTCGCGGCCAGCATTCGCGATGGCGCCTATTCCACCGTGATCGGTCCGTTGTCGTTCGATGCCAAGGGCGACCGCAAGGTCACCGACTATGTCGTCTATCGCTGGACAGCCGGTAAATACGCCCCGATCCCCGGGCAATAATCCTACTCCCCCGAACACCCCCGGCCAGCCAAATGCCGGGGGTGTTTCGATTCTGGCACTATCGCTTTTGGCATTGGGCGAACTTTTGGTATAAGTGCCTGTGCCTACTGGCTGAATTGCGCGTATTCGGCTGTTGCCCTATCCAGAAGTCATTGATGCCGTCATGCGCCCCTTGATTGGGACGCTGCGGCGGGCTCCCCCCCGCTTGAAGGAATCGTGGTGACCGTATCCCCCGCCGTCAATCCGCCCCTGAAGGTCATGATCGTCGAGGACGACGCTCTTGTCGCCATGGGGGTGCAATTGACGCTGAACGAGCTTGGCCACGAAGTGGTCGGCATTGCGGCGTCGGAGATGGAGGCGTTGGCCGTAGCACAGGCGGAGCGTCCGCAACTGGCGCTCATGGATATACGCCTGCGCGGTGCCAATGACGGGGTGCAAGTGGCACAGCGGCTTTGGCAGGAATTGCGGGTCCGCTGCATCTTCCTGTCCGCCTATGCCGACGAGCATACGATGGAACGTGTGGCCAAGACCCGGCCCCTGGGTTTCGTTCAGAAACCCTACTCGGCCCAGCAGCTAAAAACAGCGCTGGAACAGGCGCGCCCGCGCTTGAACGAGGACTAAACGACCCTTAAGTCTCCGAATAACCCTGTGAATGGCATCTGATTGCCGTATTTCCGGGGGAACCTGAGCATGAAGACGGCAGGAATGAGAGTGGTTTGCCGGGAAAATACGCAAAAACTTCCCCGTAAAGCCATCGACCCTGTTGTCATAATGCACTCAAGGCTTCAAGGTTGGAGCGTTGAAGCGTACCCGGTAACGGGGGGATGGGCCCCTGCCAACCGGTCACATATAAGCGAAGGAGCGAACAAATGCGCGTGCTTCCCATGGTCTTTGCCGGCCTGATGGTTGTCGGTCTGGCCGCCTGCGGCAAGAAGGAAGAGGCTGCCGCCCCGGCTCCGGCCCCGGCCGCTGAGCAGCCGGCTCCGGCCCCCGCCGCCGAACCCGCCCCGGCGCCTGCGGAAGCGCCGGCCGCCGCTCCGGCTGAAGGCACCACGGCTCCGGCCGAGGGCGCTGCCCCGGCGACCCCGCCGGCAGAGGGCACCACCCCGCCGGAAGGTAACAAGTAATCCTTGATACCTTGATCGTTTAGGCGGTCGGAAGGGGCCGGGCATCGTCGGGATGCCCGGCCCTTTTCATTTCCGGAAGGAAAACACCGTCAGGCCTTCTTTTCCCAGCCACCACGGTCATTCTGTTGCCAGTAGGTCAGTTCGTCGCCCGCCGCCTTTGCCGTGCGCCAGCGGTCGCGGGCCGATGCGACCGCATCGGGATCATTGCCATCGAACAGATCGCAGATCAGGGTGACGCCCGGCATTCCCGGTTGATCCACCCCGTCGGTCAAGAACAGAACCGTGGCGCCATTGGGTGGCGTTTCCAACGGCCCATCGGCCAGAGCATGGATCAGCACCGGCTGTAACGCGGCGTGCCCATCCTTTGCGGTGCCATGTGGCAGAAAGCCATCGGGCCGGTAGGTCCAGAGATGCTGGTTCATGGCTTCTGCCCGTTCGGGGCTGCCCACCATCACCAGCACGCGCCAGCCGCGTTCCAGCGACTTTTCCAGCAGGCCCGGCAGGGTCTGTTCCAGCGTCTTGCGCGTCAGGTGATAGAAACGCCGTTCCGTCATCGACAGGACCCCATCCCGGTTCACGGCCGTTGCTTTAGCACGAAAGCCAGCCGTGAAGTCAGGGGGCACGATCAGGGGACAGCCACCGACAGCGCATATTCCGGCACGATACGGGCGGATTTCAGCACTGCCACCTGCCCATCCGGCTTCTGCGCGGGTTTCCATTCCTGCTGGATATAGATGGGTGCATCGGCGCGCAGCGGCATGACAGTCAGGGTCAATGGCTGCGCGATCTCCGCCGCGAAACGCTTCAATCCGATGCGCCAAACGGGACCATTGAAGTAGTGATCATCGATCATGCGCACGCCGCTGAACAGTCGGCCCACATCACCCTGATAATCCAGTTCCAGCCAGGCATCGGCCACGCCGGCCAACGCATCCGCCGGCACCCGGACCGACCACGCCGCCGACTTGCCATAGGCTTCTGGCGCCGGCTGCATCGCCGCCTTGGCCGGGCCGCCGATACGGATGGCAGGGGCAGGCTGTGCCGCGCGCACCGGCTCCACCGTTACCGGCACATCCGGCTTGGGCGTCACGGCCTTTTCATAGGTGGTGAACAGCCCATCCGTCTTGCCACCCCGGCCCAGGGAGGGCAGCGTGGAATAACGGAAACGCGGATTGCCCCGGCTGCGCAGGTCGAATCCGGCATCGGTGGGGAACAGATCGGCGTCGCTGATGACCGCAATATCATGACCGTTACGGCGCAGCAGTGCCAAGGATTCGGCCTGCGCCTCTGTCAGGATCAACAGCCGCTTTGCAGCACCGGCGGCCTTGAAGGTCACGACCGCGCCCAGGCCGGGCTTCAGGCCCGTGACAAGGGTGGTGCGGGTGCGATTGGCGACCTTTGCCCCCGGCGCCCTGACATCCGTTGCACCCGCCAGGGCCAGTTCCACGGGCACCCCGGGTTCGGCCTGCAGGATATGGGTTTCGATGCCATCGACCGTCACACGCGTGACCGGCTGTGCCGTGGCGTAGGCCAGCCGGGTGCCACCCAGGTCCATGTTCACGGGCCAGATGAAATGCGATCCGGCAGGGATGGTCACCGGTTCGGACGGAAAGCTGACAGGGCCGCCGGGCAGATTGATGGTGAAGCGCACATCCGTAACCGGTTGCATCCGGTACTGACGGATATGGCTGCTGAAGAACAGGATGGCGGCATCGCCGGCGCTGCGCACCGACCAGCGGGGTGTGGAAAGATCATCCAGCGCCTTGGGCAGGATGGCGGGTGCCTGCGGCACCATGGGTGCCAGTTGATCGCCATAGCCGGATGTGAACAGGTGGAAGGGCCGCACCTTGCGCAGGACGGGACGCATGTCGCCATACTGACCAATCGGCGCCTGGAAATCATAGCCGATGATGGGCGTGTCATTATGGCCGTGGATGGCCGTGTTCTCTTCCAGCGTGGTGCGCCCCACCGGATTGCGCCCGCCATGGAACATGTAATAGCCGAACAGGTTCACGCCCGACCCGATCTGTACCGGCAGCATCGCGGAGATATCGGCGGGGTCGATCACAGCCCGGCGCCGGTACATGGCCGGAACCCCGCCGCCATATTCGGCCCCCAGGAAGGGGGTGTGCGGGATGTCGGGATCGGCATCACCCCGGCGCGTCGCCACCGTCTGCGCGCCCAGATTGCCACTGACCCGGCTGTCGAACCGAAAGGCATAGGTTTCCTTGGGCGGCAGGATTTCCGGACTGGCCTTCCAGGGCTCATCCGGATAACCGCCGAAGACGGGCACCACCTCCCCACTGGGATAGACGGTCTGGTCCCAGCCGGTGACGGTGTAGAGCGGGACATCGAATCCGGCGGCCAGCGCCATGCGCTTCAAGGTGGCGATATGGTCCCGCCCCTGCCCCGGCCCGGTCAGGTTGTATTCATTCTCCAACTGGACCCCGATGACCGGGCCGCCATCCTTCCACAGCAGGCCTGAAACCTGCACCGCGATCTGCCGATAGAAGCGGTCGACATAGGACAGATATTGCGGGTCATTGCCGCGCGTCGGCATGGCATCCACCACCCAGTCGGGGATGCCGCCATACCGCACCTCCGCATGTGACCAGGGGCCGATACGGACCACCAGCTTCAGCCCGTGCTTGGCACAGAGCTGCGCAAACCGCCGTAGGTCGCGATCCCCGGTCCAGGTGAAGGCGCCCTCCACCTCCTCATGGTGGTTCCAGATGATGTAGGTGGCGACGATGTCGATTCCCGCCGCCTTCATCTTGGCCAGTTGCTCCTCCCAGCCATCGGCGGGGAAGCGGGTGTAATGGAACTCACCCATGGTCGGCATCCAGGGCTTGCCGTCCAGCGTCAGGTAGCGGTTGTTGATGCCAATGGTCCCACCCGCCGGGCTGACCCCCTGCCCCATTTTCAGGTAGCCGGTTTCCAAGGCCGGAGCGGGAGCGGTGGCATCCACGCTGAGCACGGTTTCCGCCAGACTGGCACCCGATGACAGAAACGTCGCGGCCAGAGCCATGCCGACCAGATGGCCATGTTGAACGCGCATCAACCTACCTCCCCAAACCTGATTTTGGGGAGTAGTATTATACGATAAATATGTTCTGCAAAAGCCCGTCAGCGCGGCGGGAACGGATCGAAATCCACTTCCTGAACCATGGAACGCAGATCATCCAGGGTTCCGGTGCGGGTGGTCAGCATGACAATGCCGTCCGCGCCGGCGGGAATCTGGATCTGGTGAAGCGGCACCTGCGCTTCTGGATAGGTAATGACGATGGCGCGCTTGCCATGCAGCACCTCGACCGTGCCATTCGGCGGCAGGGTGCTGGGAATCTTGATGGAGCCCATGACGGCCTTGTACAGGGTCGGGCTACGGGCCGCCCCCACCACGACCTCAACCTTGCCCTTGCGGTAGGAGGCCTCTGCGGTCGCTGCCGAATACATCGGCAAGGCGCCGCCCGCCGTGCGGACCTCGCTTTTCTTCCAGCCATCATGACCGCCGGGAAGGACGTCCTGCATCTGGCTGTTCGGCTTAATGACGGGCTCCTGGGCCGTTGCCAGGGTGGCCGGCAACATGGCCAGCGGAGAAACCAGCAGGGCAAGGGAGAGAGCAAGAGCCGAACGACGCATGAAACCTTCTCCGTCGGAAAATCACCGTGGAAAAGGGGCCGGCCATTCCGCCGGCCCCTGACCATCTATCAGATATCAGCCTTCGTAATGCGTGGCGACCAGCTTATCCAGCAGGCGCACGCCGAAAGCCGTGGCACCCTTCGGCACCACGCCCTTGTCGGCCTTGGCCCAGGCGGTGCCGGCGATGTCCAGATGCGCCCACGGCACCTTGTTCACGAAGCGCTGCAGGAACTGCGCCCCGATGATGGAACCGGCATTCATGGGGCGGCCAATATTCTTCACATCGGCCACGTCGCTGTCGATATCCTTATCATAGGCGGGCGACAGCGGCAGACGCCAAAGCTTCTCACCCGTCTTCAGACCCGCCTCGGTCAGCTTGGCGGCCAGATCGTCGCTGTTGGAGAACAGGCCGGCATGTTCATTGCCCAGGCTGACGATGATGGCGCCAGTCAGGGTGGCCAGATCGACCATGAACTTGGGCTTGAACTGGTCCTGGCAGTACCAGAGCGCATCGGCCAGCACCAGACGGCCTTCGGCATCGGTGTTCAGCACCTCGATCGTCTGGCCCGACATGGTGGTGACGATGTCACCCGGACGCTGCGCATTGCCGTCGGGCATATTCTCGGCCAAGGCGACGACGCCGATGGCGTTCACCTTCGCCTTGCGACCGGCCAGCACGGCCATCAGGCCGATGACGGTGCCGGAACCGCCCATGTCCCACTTCATCTCGTCCATGTTGGCGGCGGGCTTGATGGAGATGCCGCCCGTGTCGAAGGTGATGCCCTTGCCGACGAAGGCCACCGGCGCCTCATCCTTGGCACCGCCATTCCACTTCATGATGACCAGACGCGGCGGACGCACCGAACCCTGGCCCACGCCCAGCAGCGCGCCCATGTTCAGCTTCTTCATCTTCTTCTCGTCCAGGACCTCAACCTCAAGGCCCAGCTTGGACAGCTCAACGCAGCGGTCGGCCAGCGTCTCCGGATAGATGACATTCGGCGGCTCCGACACGACATCGCGCGTCACGAAGATGCCGTCGGCGACCTTTTCCAGCTTCTCCCAGACCTTCTTGGCGGCCTTGGCGGCGTCGGTCTGCACCGTCACCTTCTTGATCGACGGCTTCTTATCGTCGGACAGCGTCGTGCGGTACTTGTCGAACCGGTAGGAACGCAGGACGGCG
Organism: Niveispirillum sp.; assembly: GCF_052437035.1. Classification (NCBI taxonomy): domain Bacteria; kingdom Pseudomonadati; phylum Pseudomonadota; class Alphaproteobacteria; order Rhodospirillales; family Azospirillaceae; genus Niveispirillum; species Niveispirillum sp. The sequence goes on along the minus strand of NZ_JBQVOH010000001.1, from coordinate 1,066,201 downwards.
CCGAACGCGACCTCGGCGGCCAGTTCACCGGCATCGCCAGTCAGCCCGTCATGGGCATCCAACGCCACGGCCAGATCAGCCTCGCCCGTGCTCTGTGCGGCGGCCCAGGCGGCGGCACCGGCATTGTTGGCGCCATTGCCGTCAAACTCACCGGGTGCGCCAATGCCGACCAGCAGCAGGCGGGAAACGTCCAGGCCGGTGGGCGCGACGAGGTTCAGCACCTCTTCCGCCTTGCCCTTGAAACGGCCCTGTTCCATGGCGCGGGTCAGCAGACCGCCGGTCTTCTGGTCCAGATCACGCCCCAGCGCGCCCAGCGCGCGGTCGGCGGCGACAGTGACGGCCAGGATGCCGGATTTCGGCGTACCGGGCGAAGCGAAGGCGATTTTCATTCCGGTGCTCTCTTGTTGTTGAACCGGCGAATTGTGGCGCCGGCGGTTGTGTGCATGGCAAGGAGTCGATAAAGAACAGCCACGTACCCATGTCAAGGTCACCTTGGGCCAAAATCTGTCGGTCCGCCACGAACAGGTCGCAATCGGGCGATACGTTGTATGGTGGATGCAGGGCCGGTACGGTGCCCGACCCTTTGGGAAAACATGTCTCAGATCAACCGTTACCTTCTGCGCAACCTGTTCCTGTCCACGATTGTGGTGACGGGTGCCCTGTCGGCGGCCATCTGGCTGACGCAGTCGCTGCGCCTTGTCGAACTGGTGGTGGAAGGGGGCGCCGGTTTTGGCGCGTTTGCGCATCTGGCGCTGCTGTCCTTCCCCACCTTCCTGTCGATCGTTCTGCCCTTCGGCGTTCTGACGGCAGTGCTGTTCACCTATAACCGCCTGACGCAGGACAGCGAACTGGTGGTGATGCGCGCCGCCGGCCTTGGCCCCATGGCGCTGGCCCGGCCTGTCCTGATTCTGGCCCTGATCGGCACACTGCTCTGCTTCATGCTGTCTGTCTGGCTGGGGCCGGCGGCACAGCGCAGTCTGGTGGCACTGCGGCAATCGGTGCGCAGCGACGTGTCGGCCATGCTGCTGCGGGAGGGGACATTCAACGAACTGTCAGACAAGCTGACCATCTATGTCCGCGACCGACTGCCCGATGGATCGCTGGAAGATATCCTGATCCATGATGGACGGCAGCAGGGGGTGACCACCACCATCGTGGCGGCGCGCGGCACCATCACCGATGCCGATGGTACGCCCCGCGTCCTGGTCCATGACGGAACGCAGAGCAAGTTCACGGAGGCCACGGGCAAGGCCGAATGGCTGGAATTCGAACGCTATGCCGTGGATTTGCAGTCGCTGCGCCGTGAATTGGCACCCCGCTGGGTGGAACCGCGTGAGCGGACCCTGGAACAGCTCTGGTTACCCGACGAGAATGACCCGATCGACCGCCGCTTTGCCGGCCGGTTGCGGGCGGAACTCCATAACCGGCTGGCCAGTCCGTTCCTGGTCCTGTCCTTTGCCACCATCGCGCTGGCGGCCCTGCTACCGGGTGAGTTTTCCCGCCGGGGCCGTGGAAGGCGCATCACCATTGCCGCTGTTGGCGCCCTGGTGCTGCAGGCCGCCGTGCTGGGCATTGTCAGCCTGATTGGCAAGGTGCCGGTACTGGCGGGCCTGCTGTACGTGTTCGTGCTGGCGCCTGTACCGCTCTGTCTTTGGTATCTGCGGCGCGACGGCATGGGCCGTTCCCTGCCCGCCGCCCCTGGCAATGGGGTGGGCTGATGCGTCTGTTTGCCACCCTTTCCCTTTATATCGGGCGTCAGTTCCTGCTGTGGTTTGCGGCGGGGCTTGGTTCGCTGCTGGCCCTGGTCTATCTGCTGGACACGGTCGAGTTGCTGCGCCGTGCCGCCAACAGGCCGGAAGCGACCTTTGATATCGTCGTGACCATGGGCCTGCTGAAACTGCCGGAGATCGGGCAGGAGGTGCTGCCCTTCGTCGTGCTGTTTGGCGCCATGTACACATTCTGGCGCCTGACCCGCACGCATGAGCTGGTGGTGGCGCGGGCCAGTGGGATCAGTGTGTGGCAATTCACGGCCCCCGTGCTTGCGTGGGCCATGATCATCGGCGTGCTGCTTGTCACCATCCTGAACCCGATCTTCGCCGCCATGCTGACCCGGTATGAAAAGCTGGAAAACCGGTATCTGCGCGGCCAGACCTCTTCCCTGGATGTCGGGCGGTCCGGCCTGTGGCTGACACAGCTGACGCCGGAAGGGGCCTATCGCATTCATGCGGAGTCGGTGGTGCCCGGCACGCTGGAGATGCGGCGCGTCATGGTGCTGCTGTCCACGCCGGGGCAAAAACTGTCGGCCCGTCTGGATGCAGCATCCGCCGAACTGGTGCCCGGATACTGGGACCTGAGCGAGGTTTGGTACAATGAACCGGGGGAGCCGGCGCGTTTCCTGGCACGCTATCGCCTGCCCACAGACCTTACCGAACAGCGCATCCAGAACAGCTTTGCCAGCCCCGACACGCTGTCCTTCTGGCAATTGCCAGACTTCATCCGCACACTGGAACTGACGGGCCTGTCACCGGTAAGGCACCGTCTGCATTGGCATGTTTTGCTGGCGCAGCCCTTCTTCTATGCGGCCATGGTGCTGCTGGCGGCGGCCTTCTCCCTTCGGCAGATGCGCGGTGGCGGCACCCTGACCATGGTGGGGGCCGGGATCGTCACCGCCCTGCTGCTGTTCATCGTCAAGGATGTGATCATGGCCCTGGGCCTGTCGGGTGCGGTGCCCGTGATCATGGCCGCCTGGGCACCCGCCGGGGTGACGGTGATGCTGTCCGCCGCCGCCCTTCTTCACACCGAAGACGGATGAACAGCGGTACGCTTTGCGTTTAGCCCTGCAAGCCTCTATAAGAACGCCCCATGATGCAGCCTGTGATCCGACCGACCATGAAAAGCCTTGCGCGCAACGCCCTGCTGGGGGCGACCGCCCTGTCCATCGTCCTGCTGTCCGCGCCCGTGGCCGTGATGGCGCAGGGCGCCAACGGGGCCCAGGGCCAGTTGGGCCGTATCGCCGCCATCGTGAACGAGGAACCGATCACGGTCGCCGACGTGGAAGGCCGGTTGCAGCTGGCCATCGTATCCTCCGGCCTTCCCGACAATGCCGAGACACGCCAGCGCCTGCTGCCGCAGGTCATCCGTCTGCTGACGGACGAGGCCTTGCAGATCCAGGAAGCGCGCGAGCGCAACCTGACGGTCACCGAGGATGAGCTGAGCGAGGATCTGGAAGCCGCCGCACAGCGCAACCGCATGGATCTGGAGCAGTTGAAGGCCGCCCTGGCTCAGGCCGGTGTGCCCTGGAACACCATGCGTCAGCAGATGCTGGCCCAGATCGCCTGGAGCAAGGTCGTGCAGCGCGTGGTGCGCCAGCAGGTGACCGTGCCCGACAGCGAAGTGAACGCCTATATCGAGCGTATCCGCGCCAATGCCGGTAAGCCGGAATATCAGGTCGCAGAGATTTTCCTGGCCGTCGACAGCAGCACCAGTGAAGCCGAGGTCCTGCGCCTGGGCGAGCGTCTGGTGGAGCAAATCGGCCGGGGTGCGAATTTCAGCGCCGTTGCACGCCAGTTCTCGCAATCGGCCGGTGCGGCCAGCGGTGGCGACCTGGGTTGGATTCAGCAGGGTCAGCTGGAAGACAATCTGGACCGGTCGTTGCAGCAGATGCAGAAGGGCCAGTTCTCCCGCCCGATCCGTGGTTCGGCCGGCTACCACATTCTGTGGCTGCGTGATCAGCGTATCGTGGCTGCGGGTGACCCCAAGAATATCCAGATTGCCATCCGTCAGTTCGTGGTGCCCATCGCCGGTGAGGCGCAGGCCCAGCAGGACGCAGCCTTCGACGCCGCCAAGCAGGTGAGCGAGCAGGCGCGCGGCTGTGAAGCCCTGGAACAGGCCACGCAGGCCGTGCCGGGATCGCAGGTCTTCACCCAGCCGCTGACCCGCCTGGGCGACATCCCCGAACAGATCGGGCAGATGGTGAGCGCGCTGGGCGTGGGTCAGGCGACGACCCCGCTGATGACCGACCGTGGTGCCATGCTGCTGATGGTCTGCGACCGCGTGGTGCCGGAAGGCAGCCTGCCGCCGCCCGATCAGGTGCGCAGCGCCCTGTTCCAGGAACGCATGGATCTGCAACAGCGCCGGTACCTGCGCGACCTGCGCCGGAACGCCACCATCGAGACCAGGATGTAAGCCATGGCGGCGCCGCTGGGCCTGACCATGGGGGAACCGGCAGGCATCGGCGGCGACATCGCCCTGAAGGCCTGGATGGAACGCGGGGCGGCATCAGTGCCGCCCTTCGTCTTGCTGGATGACCCCGACCGCATCACGGCGCTGGCATCAACGCTGGGCCTGGATGTGCCGGTCGCCATCGTCGATGAGGCGGGGCTGGATCGCGTCGCCGATCTGTTTGCCACGTCCCTTCCCGTGCTGCCCGTCCCCCTGCCCGCCCCCGTCACCTATGGCAATCCCGATCCGGCCAATGGATCGGCGGTGATTGCAGCGATTGACCGGGCCGTCGGGCTGGCGACAGAAGGACGGCTTTCAGGGGTTGTTACGAACCCGATCCAGAAAAGTGCGCTCTATGCCTGCGGCTTTCGCTGGCCGGGCCATACCGAATATCTGGCGCATCTGGCGGGGCTGCCCGATGACGGGACCGTCATGCTGCTGGAAGGCGGTGGCTTGCGCGTCGTGCTGGCCACCATTCATGTCGCGGTGAAGGATGTGGCCAAACATCTGACGTCGGATGCCATCCTGCACGTGGCCCGCGTCACAAATGCCGCCCTGAAAAGTGATTTCGGTATCGAAACACCCCGCCTGGCCGTTGCCGCCTTGAACCCGCATGCGGGCGAAGGTGGGGCCATGGGGCGGGAGGAGATCGAGGTGATCGCGCCCGCCGTCGCCACCTTGAAGGCTGACGGCATCAATGCCGCCGGTCCCTTCCCCGCCGACACCCTGTTCCATGCCGGCGCCCGTGCGCGGTATGACGCGGTTGTCTGCATGTATCACGACCAGGGTCTGATCCCGCTGAAGACGCTGGATTTCGACACGGGCGTGAATATCACGCTGGGCCTGCCCTTTGTCCGCACTTCGCCCGATCATGGCACGGCCCTGTCGCTGGCGGGCACGGGCCAAGCCAATGCCAGCAGCCTGATTGCGGCCTTGCATGCCGCCTCCCGCATCGCCGCCCGCCGGCAGAAGAGTGCTTGATATGAGTGATGGCCGCGACCTGTCCCACCTGCCGCCCCTGCGCGATGTCATCGCCACCCATGAACTGGCCGCCAAGAAGGCGTTTGGGCAGCATTTCCTGCTGGACCTCAACGTCACCCGCCGCATTGTGCGCGAGGCAGGCGATTTCACGGGCGTGAACATCGTGGAGGTCGGCCCTGGTCCCGGCGGCCTGACCCGCGCGCTGGTGGAAAGCCCCGCTGCCAGCATCACTGCCGTTGAACGCGACCCGCGCTTTGCCGTCGCCCTGGCCGACATCGTGGCCGCGTCGGCGGGGCGCATGCGGTTGATTGAGGCGGATGCCCTGACCGTGGACCCCGTCGATCTGGTCCCGGCCCCGCGCGCCGTCGTCTCCAACCTGCCCTATAATGTCGGCACACCGCTGCTGATCGGCTGGTTGAAGCAGATCGGGGAATATCGGTCCCTGACCTTGATGTTCCAGAAGGAAGTGGCCGACCGCATCGTGGCGGGCACGCGGACCCCGGCCTATGGCCGTCTGGCCGTGATGGCGCAGTGGGTGGCGCATTGCCGCAATCTCTATGATTTGCCGGCCCGCGCCTTCACCCCACCGCCCAAGGTGGACAGCGCCGTGGTCCACCTGACCCCGCGCGAACGGCCCGCCGATGATCCCGACTTCGCCACGATGGAGACGCTGGTGGCGGCGGCGTTCGGGCAACGGCGCAAGATGCTGCGCGCCAGCCTGAAATCCTTGATGAAGGAGCCGGAGCCGCTGTTGCTCTCCGTCGGCATTCCACCGACCGCGCGGGCGGAGGAGATCGACGTGGCCGGGTTCGTCGCCCTGGCCAAAGCCTGGAAGCCGAAATGAAAAGGGCCCCACGGTAGCGTGGGGCCCTTTCCTTTTAGACCACGCCCGCCTTGCTGAAAGGCAGGTCGTGCAGCTTCTGACCCGTGGCGCGGAAGACCGCGTTGGCAACCGCCGGGGCCGCCGTGGGCACGCCGGGCTCACCCACACCCGTGGGGCGGGCCGTGGATGCCACGATATGCACCTCAACCTCGGGCATGTCCGACAGGCGCATCGGCTCGTACCCGTCGAAATTGCTCTGATCGACCAGACCGTCCGTCAGGGTGATCTGGTCGCGCAGGGCATGACCGATGCCGAAGCCGGTGCCGCCTTCGATCTGGGCCTTGATAACGTTGGGATTCACGGGCACGCCGCAATCCACCGCCACGACGACACGATCAACCTTGATCTTGCCATCCTTGGACACCGTCACCTCGGCCACATGCGCGACAAAGCTGCTGAAGCTTTCATGGACGGCGACACCACGCGCCCGCTTCGACCCGTCCGCCGCCGGGGCCAGGGGCTTGGACCAGCCGGCCTTTTCCGCCGCCAGTTTCAGCACACCCGTCAGACGCGGATGGGCATCACCCAGCAGTTCCAGGCGGAAGGCCACCCCGTCCTTGCCGGCCGCCGCCGCCAGTTCCTCGATAAAAGCTTCCTTGGCATAGGCCGTGTGGGTGTGGCCCACGGACCGCCACCACAAGGTGGTAACCGGCGAAGCCATCTGATGGTAGTCGACGGACAGGTTCGGCACGGCATAGGCCATGTCCGAAGCACCTTCGACCGCTGTCGCATCGACGCCATCCTTGATCATCACCTGCGCAAAGGGCGTGTCGGCAATGAAGGACTGGGTCACGATGGCCTGTTCCCAGGCAATCAGCTTGCCGGCCTTGTCCAGCCCGCCCTTGACGCGATGGACGACCATGGGGCGATAACGGCCCCCCTGGATATCATCCTCACGCGTCCAGACCAGATGCACAGGCACCTTCTTGCCCTTTGCCGCCAGGGCCTTGGCGATCAGGGCAACCTCGGCGATATAGTCGGCAGTGGTGGTGGCGCGGCGGCCAAAGCTGCCGCCGGCCCAAAGCGTGTTGATCTTCACCTTGTCGGGCGTGGTGCCCAGGATGCCGGCCACGACCGGCTGTTCAATGCCCTGGAACTGCGACCCGGCCCAAATCTCCGCCCCGCCATCCGCCTTGATCTCCAGCGTGGCGTTCAGCGGCTCCATCGGGGCGTGAGCCAGATAGGGGAAGCTGTATTCCGCCTCGACCACCTTGGCGGCGGTCTTGAAGGCGGCACCTGTATCACCCTTGCGGGCGGCCTTCGTCCCCGGCTTCTTGGCCTGGGCGCGGTATTCGGCCAGCATCTGGTCAGTGCCACGCTTTTCGGCCTTGGCATCATCCCACTGGATAGACAGGGCTTCGCGGCCCTTGATGGCGGCCCAGGTATTCTTCGCCACCACCGCCACACCGACCGGCAGGGTCAGCACGTCGATGACGCCGGGAATCGCACGGGCAGCCTTGTCATCCACCGACTTGACCGTGCCCCCGAAACGCGGGCTGCGCGCCAGAACCGCCGTCACCTGATTGGGACGCCGGATATCCATGGCGAAGATGGCAGTGCCATTGGTCTTCGACACATGGTCCAGACGGTGCAGCGTCTCATTCCCGATCAGGCTGTACTGGCCGGGTTCCTTCAAGGTCACCTTGGCCGGGATCGGCTGCTTCGAGGCGGCTTCGGCCAGCTGACCAAAGGTGGCGGACTTACCCGATGCCTTGTGGCTGACGACACCCTTGACGACCGTGATCTGGTCAGCCGGCACCTTCCATTCAGCGGCGGCGGCGTTCACCAGCATGATGCGGGCGGCAGCACCGGCCATCCGCAGCTCATCCCAGCTGTTGGCAACGGCGGTGGAACCGCCCGTACCCTGGATACCGAAGAAATGGTTGCCATACAGCTTGCTGTCGGCGGGCGCATGCTCACCACGCATCTGCGACCAGTCGGCGTCCAGTTCCTCCGCCACAATGGTGGTGAGGCCGGTCATGATGCCCTGGCCCTTGTCCAGATGCTTGACCAGGACGGTGACGGTATTGTCCTTGGCCACGCGAACGAACAGGTTCGGGCGCGGGTCGGCGGGGCCGACAATGCCGGGGGCAGCGGACTCGGCCGCAAATGATCCCAGCGGGACGACCGCGCTGATGACCAGGGCGCCACCCGTGCCCTTCAGAAAGGCGCGGCGGCTGGGGGTGGGTTCGGCCACGTTGGACGCGGCCTGGCGCAGCAATTGACGCAGCATCATGGCTCAGGTCCTCGCCAGTTTGGCAGCCTGCTTCACGGCTGCCTTGATCCGCACATAGGTGGCGCAACGGCAGACATTGCCGTCCAGCGCCGCCTCAATATCGGCATCGGTGGGGTTCTGGTTCTCGGCGATCAGGGCCGTGGCGGCCATGACCTGACCCGATTGGCAGTAGCCGCACTGCACCACGTCCAGATCGGCCCAGGCCTTCTGCACGGCGGCAGCGGCCTTGCCGGACAGCCCCTCGATCGTGGTGATCTTGGCCCCCACGGCGGCAGAGGCCGGCAGCTGGCAGGAACGGGTCGGCTGACCATCCACATGCACGGTACAGGCGCCACACTGCGCAACGCCGCAGCCGAATTTGGTGCCCGTCATATTCAATTCATCACGAAGGACCCACAGAAGCGGCATGTCCTCCGGCACGTCCACTTCGCGGACCTTGCCGTTGATATCGAGGCTAATCATCGCTGACCCCAATCAAGAATGAAATCATCAGGCTCTCGCCAAGCCTGACATCGTGGGAGAGGATGATGGGCAAGGGCTTGGAAGTCTTCCAGATTTCGATCATTTCACGCCGATGGAAGCCTGTTTTGACCTGTATATCCAGTTACTTGGCACTAATCGTAATATCACAACAGATATAGCGATATGACTTTGCCGGCAACAACCGGGCCGGATCGGCGCGAAAGTCGGCAACCGGCTGCTTCCGCCTGCAAGTCTCATCATCTATACTAACCTGAACTTGTGTGCGGTGGGGGTGTGGGTGGCAGCGCGTGTATCGACGGTGGCCTTTCAAGGCATTGATGTGCTGGATATCGATGTTCAGGTGCAGATGACGGGCGGCCCCATCACGTTTCTGGTAGTGGGATTGCCGGATAAGGCCGTGGCGGAAAGCCGGGAACGCGTGCGCGGCGCGCTTCATGCCCTGGGCATTGCGTTGCCGGCACAGCGCCTGATGGTCAATCTGGCACCCGCAGATGTCATGAAGGAAGGATCGCATTTCGATCTGCCCATCGCGCTGGCCCTGCTGGTGATGATGGGTATCCTGCCGGATGACGCCATGGCGGGGTATCAGTCGCTGGGTGAACTGGGGCTGGACGGGTCCATCGCGCCGGTCGCCGGTGTCCTTCCTGCCGCCATCAATGCCCTGGCATCGGCCAAGGGCCTGATCTGTCCGGCGGCCAGCGGGGGGGAGGCGGCCTGGGCCGGCGATGGGCTGGACATTCTGGCGCCGCCATCGCTGCTGGCTTTGATCAATCATTTCAAGGGCACCCAGGTCCTGACCCGGCCCGAACCGAAGCTGCAGCAGGAACTGCCCGGCAGCGTGCGGGATCTTCGCGATGTGAAGGGACAGGAAACGGCCAAGCGCGTGCTGGAGGTGGCGGCCAGCGGCGGTCACAACATGCTGATGCTGGGGCCACCTGGTCGGGTCTCATGATGCCCACCTTTCTACGTCATTGAAGTTCCAAGGAAAACTGATCGGGGTCTGATGTTACCGGACGGCTTTGGGGGCGGAACGGGGACGGCAGTGTGGAGAGTTGATGTGCTGGGATCGCCCAAGGCCCCCCTTTGCAGGCCTGATAGCCCTGGATGGTCCCAGCGCTGATCAGGCGCAGGACTGTCATCTTGCTGACATTCAACCTGTCGGCGGCCTCCTCCAGCGTCAGCTCACCGCGCTCGGCCATTTCCCCCGGCCTGAATACTGCGATCCCATGATCGTTGCGATATCCACGGACACGAACCTCTGTCCATGTATTCCCTCTGCCGGTCCGTTTGCCGATCCGGTTCAAGATCGACGCAATGGCGGCATCGGGTTGCTGACGCGCCAGACGATGGATCAGGTCGCCCGTTTCAGGGTCGCCGATCCAGCGATGATGACCGGGCCGGTTCTTCGGCACGGTTAAACGGGTGTGATCACCGCCCGCCCAGTGAATGACCAGATTGATGCGTTCATTCTCAAGCTTGACGATGATTTCATGGATGGCGGTGCGCAAGATGCGCTTGCGGGTTTCCGCAGTCGCGGCTGGATGGTTCCAAGCGGCGTCCAGATCCCGGCCCAGAGCCATGAGATGTGCTTTCTCTTGCTCGGTGAGCGCACCAGCATCCTCGCCTGGCTGGCCAGTCAATTGATCTTCAAGTCGAGCGACATCGACGAGACGGTCATTCCAGCGCCGCTCCAGTTCCCCAGCGACGAGACGATTGCCGGGATCGACGGCATCATACTGACGCCGCGCAAGGTCAGCCTCGTAGCGCGCCTGGGCAAGGGCCAGTTCCAAATGCCGGTAGCGGTCGCTGACCTCAGTGCAAGAGCGCGCAACTGCTTCCAGGGCTGCCTCGATCCCAAGGGGTGCCAGGTGCCGGAGGACCTCCGCCGCCACCGCCGCATCCACCCGCAGCCCCCCGAATGAGATGCAGCGCTCGGTCCCATGGTTAAGATGGGCGCCACGACAGTTGTATCGGACGCAGAACCCCTCCGTGCCGCTATAGGAGACATGCAGCCGACGGCCGCAGTGGCCACAGCGCAGCAAACCTGGCAGCAGGGCGTCCCCACGGCGGACAGAACCGCGGGCCATCAGGCCCTTGCTATTGGCGTTGTCGGCGATCAGGCGCTGGTTCCTCTCGTATTCGGCCCACGAGATGTAACCCTCGTGATGATCCAGGATCAATACCTCCCAATCCGCCTGGTCCCGTCTAAACCCACGGACAACATGCTTGCGGCCCTGCGCCACCGTCACACGGCTACCAGTCCGGCCGAACGTGTAAGCCCCGCTATAGACGGGGTTAGCCAGCATTTTGCGCACCGTGTTGTAGACCGGCAGCTTCCAGATCGTTCGGCTGCCGAACTCGCTGTATTCCGTCGCCGGCAGCCGGATGTCCTCCTGCCGCAGCCAGAGGTGTAGTTGACGGACGCTCTGAAACTCGGCGAACTTCCGGAATACTAGGCCGATTGCCTCGCGCACGCGGAGGTCCGGATCCATGGCGATGCGATCGTGCCGGACCTTCACGTAACCTACAGCGACGTTTAGGAATAGTTCACCGCGCCGGGCCTTCTGGCGCAACGCCTCCAGCGAACGCTGGCGCAGGATGGAGAGTTCCATCTCGCTCATCGTGCCCTTCATGCCCAGTAATAGGCGGTCATTGGGATGGCGCGGATCGTAGATGCCGTCTTCGTCGGCAAGCAGGCAGCCAACCAGCCCGCAGAACTCCAACAGCGTGTGCCAGTCCCGGCCGTTGCGGGCGAGGCGTGAGGCCTCGACCGCCAGCACGATGCCGACACGCCCCTCACAGATGGCCACAAGTAGACGCTCGAACCCAGGGCGGGCAATGCCACCGCCCGATCGACCGAGATCGTCATCGATGACCTCTGCATCCTCCCAACCCAATTGGCGGGCCCGGCTGGTAAGGCCGTACTGCCGCCGACGGCTCTCATGATTGTGTAGCATCTGGTCCTGGGTCGACTGCCGAACGTAGATGTAGGCGCGCCGGGACAGATGATCAGGCGTGATCTTATTCATCGCCAACCTCTTGCGGAACCGGCGGCCGTACCACCTCCAATAGAAGCGTCGCCAGAAGCATGATCAGTTCCCGGCTCTCCTCCGGCGCCATTCGGCGCGCGGGCGCCGGTGGGGCCCCGAACAGGTCGTGTTGAACAGGACGTCTGTCTCTGGTCATGTCGCTCTCCGTCGCTCGTTTCCATGAGCGACGATAAGACGGCATCGATCTCCAGACGCAGGGTCCGTAACGCGACAAGGCTTAGGCGAGGCTGTTGTGCCATATCCAGGGCGGCTGCAGGCGGCGAACACATCCATTCCGGAATGTGCGTCATCGTCCCATCCGGCTGCTGAACCACCAGCATGACTACGCCGCGGAAACGATGGCGGCGCAAAACGCCGAGCCGCTCACCGTGCCGGGGGTGAAATCGGTAATAGACGGTAACCACATCGCCCTGTGAATGGGCAGTATGCGGTTGGATCACCGGGATCGGGCAAGTCCATGCTGGCCGCGCGCCTGCCGGGCCTGCTGCCGGGGCTGGACGCGGCAGAGGCGTTGGAAGTGTCGATGGTGCATTCCATCGCGGGCGGGCTGGAAGAGGGACGGTTGATCCGTACGCGGCCGTTTCGGGAGGTCCATCATTCCGCCACCCTGGCGGCCATGGTCGGCGGGGGCACGCGCGCCAAGCCGGGGGAGATCAGTCTGGCGCATCAAGGTGTGCTGTTCCTGGACGAATTGCCGGAATTCGCACGCGGCACGCTGGAGGCGCTGCGTCAGCCATTGGAAACGGGCCGCGCCACCATCAGCCGCGCCAACCACCATGTCACCTATCCGGCCCGGTTCCAACTGGTGGCGGCCATGAACCCCTGCCGCTGCGGACATCTGGATGACGCGTCCCTGGCCTGTGGCCGGGCACCGAAATGCGCGCTGGATTATCAGAGCAAGATCAGCGGGCCGCTGTTCGACCGTATCGACCTGCATATCGACGTACCGGCGGTCAGCGCATCCGACCTGTCACTGCCGCCCCCGCGTGAGGGCACGGCGGAGGTGGCGGCCCGCGTCGCCGCCGCGCGGGAGCGGCAGCGGGAACGGTACAAGGCCCTGCTCCAGCCCGGCCACCCGCCCGTCCGCACCAATGCCGAGGCGGATGGCGAACTGCTGGAAAAGGCAGCGGCACCCGATCCGCAGGGACGCAGCCTGCTGACTGAGGCGGCGGAGCGGCTGAAACTGTCGGCGCGTGGGTATCACCGCGTGCTGCGCGTGGCCCGCACCCTGGCCGACATGGATAATGCCGATCAGGTGCGCCGCATCCATGTGGCGGAAGCCCTGTCCTATCGCCGGGTGGCGCCGGGCCGGTAGGTTCAGATCAACGGGGCCGTGCAGGCGCGCCCAGATAGGCGCGATATTCAGGGGCCACATCCTGGGGTAGACGGATGGAGGCGGATGCGATCTTCAATTCCGCCTCACTGATGCTGCCGCTACGCGATACCCCGACAGTAATGTTGAAGCGCGCCACACTGCCCTTGATGGCAACCTCGCGCATGCCTTTCGCGAAATAGCGGAACGTGTATTCGGAGATGATGCCATAGGAGACGCGGCCATGCTGGACCAGACGGAAGACGTTCTCCTCCGACCGGACATCGCGCCGTGACACAGCCCCGCTGTCGAAACCCTGGCGCATCCGGTCGCCATATTCATAGCCGATGACGGTCGCCACCTCCGCCGGCAGGGAACATTGATCACAGATGCTGGGTGCCCCCTGTGCCGCGATGAAGACATTGTCAGCGGTGTAGAGGCGGCGACCGAACCAGAGATCGTCTGGATAAGCGTACCAGCCAGGGGCGACATGGCAGACCATATCCACCTCCCCCGCCCGCACCAGTTCAGGCAACCGTTTGGGCGGGGCCAGCCGCACCGTCGCAGCATGGCCCAGCCGTTCGGCCACCTTGCGGCACAGATCAATGGCCAGCCCCTTCGCCTCTCCCCCATCCTCATCCAAGATCAGGTAGGGGGGCGGCAGACTGTCGGAAACAACGAGGCGCAGGGGTGCAGCAGCCACTGCGGCGGCAGGAAGCGCAATCATAAGAAGAATGATAAATTCACAAACAAGCCAAAAGCGTGTAGCGCTCCCCATTGCCATGCGCTTATTCATCCATCTTCTTCGATCAGCCCGCTTAGGATGTATGATTGTTCGTGCCTGATGCCAAGGCTTGTTGAGGGGCCACCCCCTGTGCGACCCTCGAAAGAGACGACCCCGGCAATGGAGAGCGCAATGGCGACGGTTTTGGGGATTGGTGGTCTGTTTATCAAGGCATCCGACCCGGCAGCCATGGGCGATTGGTACCGAAGGGTGCTGGGAATCGACTGGGGTGATTTTGGGGCCATGTTTCCCCATCCCGACCGGGGCTTCACCTTGCTCAGCGGGTTCAAGGCGACCAGCAGCTATTTCGATCCCAGCCCCCTGCCCTTCATGGTGAACCTGATCGTCGATGATCTGGACGGGGTGCTGGAAAAGGCGTTGGCGGCGGGGGTAGAACCACTGGGCCGCGACGATAGCGACCCCAATGGCCGCTTCGCCTGGCTGATTGATCCCTGGGGATTGAAGATCGAGTTGTGGGAAGCGCCGGCGAAGGCGGGGGATTAAACCCGCTTGCCGCCCGGTCTGCCTATATGGCGCGGGTCGGTATAGGCCTTGGCGGCGGCTTCGGGCTTTTTCAGGTTTTCCATGAGGGCCATGGCGAAACGCCCGCCATCATTGCGCGATTGCAGGAAACTGGCCACGACATCGCGCGCCGCATCCTTGTCATAGGGCACTTGATCGGGCGGCAGGGTGCGCGCCGCGTCCGCCGCTTCGGCGGCCTTCTGGGCGCGGGCCAGAACATCGGGATCGATGCGCCGCCGGATGGTGCGGATCTGGCGCAGCAGTTCGGCTTTCGCGTCGCTGGACATTGCTGTTGGCCCCGGATTGATCATGGGGCACAGGATGCGCGCAAGGGCCTGTGGCTGCAAGGGGCATTGAAAACACGCGCGAAATCGTCAGGACCGGCCCGCAAAGGGTTGCGCCCCCGCCACCTTGCCCTATCTTGGGCTGCCAGTGCCGGGATAGATACGGGAGAGAAACCCCATGGACCGCGTTGACGCCGAAGCCCAGTGCCTGTTGTCCCCCATTAACCCCACCTTGTCGCGACGGATGTTCGCCATGACGACGCTGGCGGGCGGTTTCGCCCTGTCCACCCTGCCCGTTTCAGCGCAGACCATCACCACCCCGACAGATGGGCTGGTCGCGGGTGAGGTGTCGATCCCCGTGGAGGGCGGCAGCCTTCCCGCCTATCGCGCCAAACCGGCGGGCAAGGGCCCGTTCCCCATCGTGATGGTGGTGCAGGAAATCTTCGGCGTGCATGAGCATATCAAGGATGTCTGCCGCCGCTTTGCCAAGGAAGGCTATCTGGCGGTCGCGACCGAACTGTTCGCACGCCAGGGCAACGCCGCCTCCTTCACCGATACCGGCGCCCTGATCCGCGAACTGGTCAACAAGGTGCCGGATGCGCAGGTGATGGCCGACCTGGATGCGACATCCGCCTGGGCGGCCCAAGATGGCGGCGATATTTCCCGGCTGGGCATTACCGGCTTCTGCTGGGGTGGGCGCACCACCTGGCTTTATGCTGCACATAACCCGAAGCTGAAGGCCGGTGTCGCCTGGTATGGTCGGCTGACCAGTGCGCCGACGGCGCTGCAGCCCATGGTGCCGGTCAATCTGGTCCAGAAGATGAATGCACCGGTCCTGGGCCTTTATGGCGGCAAGGATGGCGGCATCCCGATGGCGGATGTTGAACGGATGCAGAAGGCGCTGGCCGCGGTCAGTTCGCGCAGCACCTTCCATGTCTATCCGGAGGCGCCCCACGCCTTCCACGCCGATTATCGGCCCAGCTACCGCCCCGACGATGCCAAGGACGGGTGGAAGCGCTGTCTGGAATGGTTCCGCGCAAACGGCGTTGCATGAACCCCGCCGGGATCATGCCCGACCGGTTTTTCTGACGCTTGCAGCATCGGGGGCGGGGCAGCATAGTCCCGCCCCGCCGATCCACGACGTCAGCAGAAAGCCCGCTCCATGGCCGTCCATCCGCATGATATCGACGCCCGCGCCGAGACGTTCGCCCATCGCCACCTGCTTGGGATCGAGGGGTTGACGGCGCCGGAGATCAATCTGCTGCTGGATACCGCCGACCGCTACGTGGAGCAGAATCGCGGTGAGAACCGGGTAACGAACAAGCTGGCCGGCAAGACCATCGTCAACCTGTTTTTCGAAAACTCCACCCGCACCCGCACCAGCTTCGAACTGGCGGCCCGCCGCCTGGGTGCCGATGCCATCAACATGTCGGTCGATGGCAGTTCGGTGAAGAAGGGCGAGACCCTGATCGATACCGCCCTGACGCTCAATGCCATGCATCTGGACGCGCTGGTGGTGCGGCATCAGGAATCGGGTGCGCCGAAGCTGCTGGCCAGCAAGGTCAACTGCGCCGTCATCAATGCCGGCGACGGGCAGCATGAGCATCCGACCCAGGCGCTGCTGGACGCGCTGACCATTCGCCGCCGCCTTGGCACGCTGAAGGGCCTGACGGTCGCCATATGTGGCGACATCCTGCATAGCCGCGTGGCCCGGTCCAACATCCACCTGCTGAACATCATGGGCGCTAATGTCCGCGTGGTGGCCCCGCCCACCCTGCTGCCCGGTGCCGTGGACCGGATGGGGGTGGAGGTGCATCACTCCATGGCCACCGGGTTGAGGGATGCCGACATCGTCATGATGCTGCGGTTGCAGCTGGAGCGCATGCAGGGCCAGTTCCTGCCCAGCCAGCGGGAATATTTCCGCTTCTTCGGCCTGGATTACGAAAAGCTGTCGGTGGCCAAGCCCGGCGCCCTGATCATGCATCCAGGCCCCATGAACCGCGGCGTGGAGATCGACAGCCTGGTGGCCGACGATATCCACCGGTCGGTAATCCTGCAGCAGGTGGAATTGGGGGTGGCCGTGCGTATGGCCTGCCTGGACCTGCTGACCGCGGCACCAAAGGCCGCGTAAGCGGAATCAGCCCCAGTCCCAGACACCGGGTTGACGCCGACGCAGGCTTTCCATCTTTGCCGGCGGCTGCGGGTTGGTGCCGACGCCATCCACAGGCCGCGATGGCCGATACATCTTGTCCCCAATGCGGGGCAGCATACGGAACGGGCTTCCCGTGAAATCGGACGGCTTCGGCAGCGGCCGTTCCGCGATGTCGCATTGATCCATGGCATCCTCCCGTGAACAGGCGGCACATTAGAACATTTCAAGAACATTTACAAGTCGGCTTCGGGATCAAATCGCAGACATGGGTATGTTCCCGGCACGCAGCCATTCCACCGCAAGGATCAGAATGCGTCCTGAACGGACGTGATCCATGCTGTCCCAATTACTTTGGTAAGGGATGGGGAAGCGATGTCACGCCTGGATGCATATGACTGGCCGTTGCTCAGCAATGACCTGAACAGCCAGGGCAGTACCGTCCTGCAAGGGTTGCTGACAGCAGACGAATGCGCACGGATTTCCGGGATGTACCCGGATGAAAGCCATTTCCGCAGTCACGTCGTCATGGCCCGGCACGGATTCGGGCGGGGGGAATATCGGTATTTCCGCTATCCGCTGCCCGATCTGGTGCAGGCCATGCGGACGGCGCTGTATCCGCGTCTGGCCCCCATTGCCAATGACTGGAACGCCCGCCTGGGCCGGGAGCGTTGTTATCCGGCGATGCATGCCGACTATCTGGCGCAATGCCATGCGGCGGAACAGAAGCGCCCCACGCCGCTCCTGCTGCAATATGGTCCCGGCGACTATAACTGCCTGCATCAGGACCTGTATGGCGATCTGGTCTTCCCGTTGCAGGTGGCGGTTCTGCTGTCCGAGCCGGGGCGGGATTTCACGGGCGGCGAATTCGTCCTGACTGAACAGCGGCCGCGCATGCAAAGCCGGGTGGAGGTTGTCCCCCTGCGCCAGGGGGATGCCGTGATCTTCGCCGTGAATGAGCGGCCCGTGCAAGGCACGCGCGGCCCCTATCGGGTTGCCCTGCGCCACGGGGTCAGCCGTATTCGCAGCGGTCACCGCCACACGCTGGGCATCATCTTTCACGACGCGCGATAAGACCTCCCCCTCTCCACCTCTTCCAATGAAGCGTTGATATGATACAAACATCACTCAACCCTTTATTGAGGTGGTTATATGTCCAACCAGCGAATTCCCACCAGCACGCTTCTCGCCGCCGCGCAGTCAGATGGGGCTGTACAGGTCCCCTTGATCTACATCCCCCTCGGTGACAGCGCCAAGATCGGTATCAATGTGGCCGTATCGGTCCCTGGCTGGAACAATGATCAGCCGGTCGTCCAGGTTTATGAATTCGACACGGGTGGTAAGGGCTTCTGGGTGGACTCCACCAACCTTCCGCTTTTGGAGGTGGAGCCGCTGGGATCAGTGGAAACACTTTATACCAGCGGTAATTTTTATGAGGGTACAGCGGCTCTGGCGACTGTGTCCTTTCCCGACGCCACAGTGCCGTCCGGGACCTCTGTACCCGCCATCACCGCCACTGTCGGGCTGGTCACCACCTTCAACCGCTATCCGCAGGGCTGTATGATCCAGTCCACAGATCCGCTGGTGGTGGTGAAACGGTCAAATGGCGAAACACAGACAGCCGTGCCGGACAAATTCCCGATTTTCACCAAGTGCTATGGCGATTTTGGCGCCTCACTGGATGCTACGGCCGGGTCGCCGTCACTGCTGTCCGTTCTGGCACAGTACGTGCCGGCATTGACGGGTAGCCAGGCGCTGCAAAGCGGGTTCATCGTATCGGTACCGACCAGCGCAAGTGATACGGGATATCTGATCCTGGGCATCGGCAGCGCGCTGTCCGCCCTATTCAAAACCGAAGTCGCCATGAACCCCAGCGGTAGCCCCGCTTACCCCTTAAACGGCGGCGGAAGCGTGCCGACCTTTTCGGAGCAGATCATCAATGCCGACGTTGCGGTCGGGACCTTGCCCCCACTGACAAGCCTGGGCATCTGCCTGGATACGGGCTGTCCGCAGGTGGTGATGCATGGCGGCACCACACTCACCATCGGACCAAATTATCCAGACAACTATGGCTCAGGTTCCCTGACGATCACCGTCGATGGCGGGACCGTACTTATGGATCCGGGAACTGATTACAATACCATGCCGAGCCCGACCACCAACCAGGGGCCGGGTTACATCAATACCGGCGTACAGAACTTCATGGCCTATCAGGTGATGTATAATCTCAGCACCGGGAAGCTCTACCTGTCCAGTGGTGGCTAAGACATCCGGGCGGCGGCTACTTCACGCCCGTACCGCTGATCCAGCCGCCGCCCAGCATGCGTTCGCCATCATAGAACACAGCCGCCTGTCCGGGCGAAATCCCGTACTGCGCGCCTTCCAGTTCGACAACCGCGTTGCCATCGCCATGCAGGACCAGAACCGCAGGTGCCGGGTTCTGCGCCGACCGCAGCTTCACCGAGACGGGCATGGGCACCCCGACCGCG
This sequence comes from Niveispirillum sp., assembly GCF_052437035.1. NCBI lineage: Bacteria > Pseudomonadati > Pseudomonadota > Alphaproteobacteria > Rhodospirillales > Azospirillaceae > Niveispirillum > Niveispirillum sp. Next base: position 1,046,807 of record NZ_JBQVOH010000001.1, on the reverse strand, counting down.
TTGGGGCCCAGCCAGTTCAACTCGCGTACCATCACCTTGTCACGGGCCAGCGACGCGCGCGGACCCACTACCACCTGATTGGCCACAGGATCGACGCGCACGACATAAAGCGGATCGACATCGTCGCCCGCTTCGGTCTTGCGGCCACCGATGCCCAGGCCCTTGCGCTGACCCACCGTGTAATTGATCACGCCGTCATGCCGGCCCATAACGGTACCATCGACATGCACGATCTCCCCCGGCCGTACGGCACCGGGCCGCAGCTTTTCCACCACCTTGGCGTATCCGCCGGTGGGCACGAAGCAGATATCCTGGCTGTCGGGCTTGTCCGCCACGGCCAGACCCAGCGCATCGGCAATGGCGCGGGTTTCCGTCTTCGGTTTATCACCCAGCGGGAAGCGCAGGAAATCCAGCTGCTCCTGGGTGGTGGCGAACAGGAAATAGGACTGGTCGCGGTTATGGTCGGCCCCGCGCAGCATGGCGGCCCGGCCATCGACCAGTTCGCGCCTAGCATAATGGCCAGTGGCCATGCAATCGGCCCCCAGTTCGCGGGCCTGATCCAGCAGGTCCTTGAACTTGACCGCCTGGTTGCAGCGGACACAGGGGATGGGCGTCTCACCCTTCAAATAGGTATCGACGAAATCATCCATCACCGACTGCTTGAACCGGCTTTCGTAGTCCAGCACGTAATGGGGAATGTCGATCTGGTCGGCCACGCGGCGGGCATCATAGATGTCCTGGCCGGCGCAGCAAGCGCCCTTCTTGCCGACCGTCATTCCGTAATCATAGAGCTGCAGCGTGATGCCGACGACGTCGTAGCCTTCACGGCGCAGCATAGCCGCAGCCACAGAGCTATCGACGCCGCCGGACATGGCGACGACGACGCGGGTATCGGCCGGGGCCTTATCAATGCCAAGCGAGTTCATGCCCCCTATATAGCGGCAAACCGGGCCGGGACAATTGCGCATCCCTTGCGGGGCCGCCATACGCCAAGCGGCTGGTTATGTGCCGCCCCCTCATGTAAAACGCTTGTTTGAATAACCAAGGGGAAACGCGCATGCCCAGCATCAAGGCCAATGGCATCACCATCGCCTATCAGGATGAAGGACAGGGGCCGGCCCTTCTGCTCTGTCATGGCTGGCCGGAACTGGGGCATAGCTGGCGACATCAGGTGCCGGCACTGGTAGCCGCTGGCTACAGGGTAATCGTGCCGGACATGCGCGGCTTTGGCGGGACCGATGTACCGGACGCGGTGGAGGATTACACGATCCTGCATCTGGTGGGCGACATGGTCGGCCTGCTGGATGCGCTGAAGATCGAGAGCTGCACCATCATCGGCCATGATTGGGGCGCCCCCGTCGCCTGGCATGCCGCCCTGATGCGACCGGATCGGTTCCGGGCCGTGGCCGGTCTGGCCGTGCCCTGGTCGCCGCGCGGCCCCCATGGCAGCCTTGTCGGCATGGCCCGTGCCCAGGGCCTGAACCGGTTCTACATGGTCTGGTTTCAGGAACCGGGCGTGGCGGAGGCGGATCTGGAGCGGGATCCCTATGAAACCCACCGCCGCCTGCTGGTCGGTGCCTCGGGCGCGTCGGCAGCGGCAGGCAAGGGCTGGCCGCTGGTCATCCCGGATGGCAAGGGGCTGGTGGAAGCCTGCCCGCCGGTCGAGAGCCTGCCCGACTGGTTGAGCGAAGACGATTTGCAGACCTATGCCACAGAATATCGCCGAACCGGCCATCGCGGCGGCCTGAACTGGTACCGCAACCTGGACCGCAACTGGGCGCTGACGGCCCCCTGGCATGGCGCGCCGATCCGCGTGCCAGCCTGCTTCATTGCGGGTGCGTTGGACGGGGTGCTGCGCATGCCGGGGATGGACAAGGCGCTGCGCGCCATGGAGGGTATCACCTGCAGCGATTATCGCGGGACCACCCTGATCGACGGGGCCGGGCACTGGGTGCAGCAGGAAGCGCCAGAGGCGGTGAATGAGGCGCTTCGGCAATTCCTTGCCGGCCTATGATGGGAATAATATGACGGAAAATCAAATTCTTGCCGGCCAATGTTACTGTGGCGGTGTACGATACAGGGTGGCCGATCTGTTTGAGTACGCGTTGAATTGCCACTGTTCCGGTTGTCGGCGCGCCACCGGCTCCGCTTTCAAGCCGTTCGCCGGGATCGCGGCGCGTCATCTCACCGTAACCCAGGGAGAGGTGAGGGTTTATGGCGATGCTCTGTGTCATGACGCGCATTGTCCTACCTGCGGCTCGCTGCTCTATTCCCTGGTCAGGGACGCTACCTTTGTGCATGTCGCCTTGGGAACCTTGACGGACACACCCAGTATCCGGCCCTCGGCCCATATCTTCGTCGCTTCCAAGGCGCCTTGGTACGATATCACGGACGATTTGCCTCAATATGAGGGACACATCCCCTGACCCCTTGCAGTAACGTCGGAGTCCGAATATACCCTGAGTGCAACCTTTGCGCGGGGCATCATGATCAATGACATGTTCGACCGGTTGAGCGAGCCGGCGGCGAACCGTCTGGCCGACGGGTTCGTTCGGGTGGCGGCGGCGTTGAAGGCCAATGACTGGCGCGATGCCACGCCCCACGGCCTGACGGCGACGCAGGCCCGCATCCTGACCCTGCTGCGTGACAATCCCGACGGTCTGCGCCCCGTCACCATTGCGGCCCGCATCGGGGTGAAGGCCCCAACGGCCAGCGAGGCGACGACCACCCTGATCCAGAAAGGTCTGGCAGCCCGTGTGGCCGCCCCCGATGACGGGCGCGGCAATCTGGTGCTGGCCACCCGCGCCGGTCTGGCCCTGGCCGACCGGTTCGGCGGGGGGCCAGTGTTCCTCATCGATGCGCTGGGCGATATGCCGGCGTCGGACCAACTGTCATTGCTGCGTCTGATGCTGCGCCTGATCCGCACGCTGCAACGGGCCGGCCATATCGCGCCCAGCAAAATGTGCTTGGATTGCAAATACTTCCAGCCGAATGTGAATCCGGGATCCGATCAACCGCACCATTGCCATTTCGTGGGCGCGCCGCTGGGTGACCGGCATCTGCGCCTGGATTGCCCCGAACAATCTCCCGCCCCCATTCCCGTCGCGAACGAGGTCTGGGCCGGCTTCCTGAATGATCGTGGAGAGGTGCGATGAGCATCATTCTGTCCCACCTGCTGACCGGCACGCCGCAGCCGCTGGGCGACAAGGCCGTGCCCAGTTCCATTGCCAGCCGTCGCCCCGTCACCGGTCCTGTGCGCGTCACCATGCTGGGGCTGACCGGCGATGCCGTGGGCGATACCAAGGTGCATGGCGGCCCGGACAAGGCCATCCATCTTTACCCGCACGATCACTATGCCGTCTGGGCCGCAGAGCAGCCGGCGATGGCGACACACCTGTCGCAAGCCGGGGCGTTTGGCGAAAACCTGTCGGTCGCGGGCCTGATGGAGGCGGATGTCTGCCTGGGCGATGTGGTGGCGCTGGGCACCGCCCGGTTGCAGATTGCGCAGTCGCGGCAGCCCTGCTGGAAACTGGGCGTGCGGTTCGGCCTGCCCACCCTGCCGCGTCTGGTGCAGAAGACGGGGCGTACCGGCTGGTACTACCGCGTGCTGGAGGAAGGCGAGGTCCAGGCCGGCGACGAATTGCGCCTGATCGACCGGCCAAACCCCGCCTGGACGCTGGCCCGCGCGCTCCGCACCCTTTATGTGGACACGTTGAACCGCGACGCCTTGGCCGAACTGTCCACCCTGCCCGGCGCCAGCGCGGGCCTGCAGCGTCTGGCCGCCAACCGGCTGGCCAATGCCGCCGTGGAGGATTGGGAGCGCCGGTTGGGGGGCAGTTAAACCGATACCGACCCTGGCACCACCGGACGCGGACGGCCATCCTTGCCCAGGGCGACATAGGTGAACACACCCTCCGTCACCTTATAGGCGGTGCCGTCATAGCGGCGGACCCAGACATCGACGCGCACCCGGATGGAGGTGTTGCCGATCCGCTCCACCTCTGTGTAGCAGTTCACCTCGTCGCCCACGGCGACGGGGCGGTGGAACTTCATGGCCTCCACGCCGATCGTCGCCACCGGCCCGCGCGCCACGCGCACGGCGGGCGCGGCCCCGGCCAAGTCCATCTGCGACATCACCCAGCCGCCGAACACCTGCCCGTTGCCGTTCAGATCGGCGGGCATGGCGAAGGTGCGCATGGAGGGCGCATCGCGGTCAAAATCCGGCATCCGTTCCTGGCTCATGCCCTGAAACTCCCTCTTTCATCAAAATGTAGGGGTCTATGTCATCGGGAGATACCGCATCTCCTTGAACAAGACCCCGACCCATTCCTATAATGGCGCATGAGCGACCTCTTCCAGAACTCCGCCGCCAAGCAAGACAGCTATTCCGCCCAGGACATCGAGGTCCTGGAGGGGCTGGAACCCGTTCGCCGCCGTCCCGGCATGTATATCGGCGGGACCGACGACCGTGCCCTACACCATCTGGTGGCCGAGATCTTGGACAACGCCATGGATGAGGCGGTGGCCGGCCATGCCAGCCGCATCGATCTGGACCTGTCCGCCGACGGAACGGTCACGGTGCGCGACAATGGCCGTGGCATCCCGACCGACGAGCATCCCAAATATCCCGGCAAGTCGGCGCTGGAAGTGATTTTCACCACACTGCATTCCGGCGGCAAGTTTTCCGGCAAGGTCTACGCGACCTCGGGCGGTTTGCATGGCGTCGGCTCGGCGGTGGTGAATGCCCTGTCCGACCGCCTGCATGTGGAGGTGGCGCGCGACCGGCAGCTGTTCACGCAGACATTCTCGCGCGGTTTGCCGCTGGGGCCGCTGACCCATGCGGGCGCGGTGCAGAATCGGCGCGGCACCACCGTCAGCTTCCATCCCGATGCCGAGATTTTTGGACCCGACGCGCATTTCAAGCCGGAACGGCTGTACCGGCTGTGCCGGTCCAAGGCCTATCTCTATCGCGGCGTGGAAATCCGCTGGTCCTGCGACACCGCCCTGATCAGCGCCGACAGCGGGGTGCCGGCGGCGGAGGTGCTGCATTTCCCCAATGGCCTGCTGGATTATCTGAACGGTACCCTGAAAAGCCGGACCACCGTCACCCCCTTGCCCTTTGCCGGACAGGCCGATTTCCCTGGCGATGCGGGCCGTGTGGAATGGGCCATTGCCTGGCCGGAGGATGATGAGGGCTTCAGCCACACCTATTGCAACACTATCCCCACCCCGTTGGGCGGCACGCATGAGGTAGGGCTGCGCGGTGCCCTGACCCGCGCCATCAAATCCTATGGCGAGATGTCGGGCAACAAGCGGGCCGCCACCATCACGGCGGATGATGTGATGGAAGGTGCCACAATCCTGCTTTCCGTCTTCATCCGCGACCCGCATTTCCAGGGCCAGACCAAGGAACGGCTGGTCAGCGCCGATGCGCAGAAGCTGACCGAAAGCGCCATCAAGGACCGGTTCGATCATTGGCTGTCCGGCTCACCCGACGCCGCCAAGACCCTGATTGAGCGGTTAATCGAGAAGGCGGAAGAGCGGGCGCGTAAAAAGGCGCAGAAGGAGATGGCGCGCAAGACGCCGACCCGCCGCCTGCGCCTGCCCGGCAAGCTGGCCGATTGTTCGCGCCAGAGTGCCGAGGATACCGAGATTTTCATCGTGGAGGGCGATTCGGCCGGCGGCTCCGCCAAGCAGGCCCGCCGCCGCGACACCCAGGCCATCCTGCCCCTGCGCGGCAAGATCCTGAACGTGGCCTCGGCCAGCGTCGACAAGCTGCGCGGCAATCAGGAACTGGCCGATCTGGCCCAGGCGCTGGGTTGCGGCACCGGCAAGGAATTCAGCGCCGACAAGCTGCGGTACGAGCGCGTCATCATCATGACCGACGCCGATGTCGACGGTGCCCACATCGCCTCGCTGCTGATGACCTTCTTCTATCGGGAGATGCCGGGCCTGATCCAGCAGGGCCACCTGTATCTGGCCCTGCCGCCGCTCTACCGTCTGGCCGGCGGCGGCAACACGCGTTATGCCCGCGACGATGCGCATAAGGACGAGTTGATGAAGACCGTCTTCAAGTCGGTCAAGGGCAAGGTGGAAATCAGCCGCTTCAAAGGCCTGGGCGAAATGCCGCCCGCGCAGTTGAAGGAAACCACCATGGACCCCTCCAAGCGCACCCTGCTGCGCGTCGTGGTCCCGGATCAGCGCGACCCGGACCAGAAGGACGATGTCGAAGAGACCAAGGCCCTGGTGGAAAGCCTGATGGGCCGCAAGCCGGAGCTGCGGTTCAAGTTCATCACTGAGAATGCGAAATTTGCGCAGGATTTGGATGTGTGACGGATGGGCTAAAGGTAGCCGCCACACACCCAAGCGCCTCACCCGTACCGGTGCGCCTTCAGCATGTCCATCAGCGCGTCGTCCCATTCCGGTGGCGTCGGTTCCTGGCCGGTGATCCAGTTATAGAGGTCGGGGTCGGACATTTCCAACAGCACCTCGAACCGGTCGACCATCGCCTCGTCCATCGTGGCGATATGTTTGCGGGCGAAGCTGCCCAGCAGCAGGTCCATTTCCTTGGTGCCGCGATGGTCGCTGCGGAAGATCAGGCGCTTGCGGCGGGGGGACAGGTCGGCGTCGGGAAGATCGATCATCATCTTGGTTCCGGTTTGATGCTGGGCTTTGATATAGAACCTGTGGGGCCGGCTGTCAGCCGTCCCCTGCCCCGTTCGTGTCAGATAGGGTCAGCCCTTGCGTCCCGCCATCCTGTTTCCCCTGTTCGCACCCGTGACTAGCCTGCCCGGCCTGGGTCCGCGCCTTGGCAAGCTGGCGGAAAAGCTGGCGGGCCCGCATGTGGTCGACCTGCTGTGGCATAAGCCCACGGGCGTGGTGGACCGTATCCAGGTGCCAAGCATTGCCGAAGCGCCCGACGGGCGGCATGTGGTGCTGACGGTGCGGGTGGATGGACACCTGCCCTCCCTGTCGCCCAGCCGCCCCTATCGCATCCGCTGCACCGACCATACGGGTGCGATGGATCTGGTCTATTTCCATATCAAGGGCGACTGGCTGGAGAACAAGCTGCCGGTGGGAACGAAGATCACCGTCTCCGGCAAGGCGGAGTATTATAATAATCACCTTCAGATCGCCCATCCCGACCATGCCGCCCCGGCGGATGAAGGCGCACCGCCATCGGCGACGGAACCGACATATCCGCTGACCGGCGGGCTGAACCCCAAGCCGCTGCGCACCGCCATCCAGGCAGCTCTGACCCGCGCGCCGGAACTGCCGGAATGGCAGGATGCGGCCTGGCTGAAGGCGCGGAACTGGCCCGATTGGCACGCCGCCCTGACCCGCCTGCACAACCCGGTGGATGAGGCGGATATCAACCCGCTGGGCCCGGTTCGCCAACGGTTGGCCTTTGATGAGCTGCTGGCCAACCAGTTGGCCCTGGTGCTGGTCCGCGCGCAGCAACGCAAGCTGACGGGACGGGTGACCAAGGGCGATGGGCGGCTGCGCGCCGCCGTCACGGCGGCACTGCCCTACCGCCTGACAGGGGCACAGGAACGGTCGCTGGCGGAGATTTTCGCCGACATGGAAGACCCGTCGCGCATGCTGCGCCTGTTGCAGGGCGATGTGGGCAGCGGCAAGACCATCGTCGCCCTGATGTGCATGCTGAACGCGGTGGAAACCGGCGCGCAGGCGGCCCTGATGGCGCCCACCGAAATCCTGGCGCGACAACATGTCGAAACCCTCACCCCCCTGTGCGCTGCCGCCGGCGTGCGCCTTGCCGTCCTGACAGGCCGCGACAAGGGCAAAGCGCGGGCCGCCCTTCTGGAACGGCTGGCGGCGGGGGAGATTGATATCCTGGTCGGGACCCACGCCCTGTTCCAGGAGGAGGTGGCCTTTGCCGATCTGGCGGTCGCCGTCATTGATGAACAGCATAAGTTCGGCGTGCATCAGCGCCTGCAACTGGCGGCCAAGGGGCGCGGGGTCGATACGCTGGTCATGACGGCCACCCCCATCCCCCGCACTCTGACCCTGACGGTCTATGGCGACATGGATGTGTCACGCCTGGATGAGAAGCCGCCGGGGCGGCAGCCGGTGAAGACGGTGGTCATGCATGCCGACCGTCTGGACGAGGTTGCGGGCGGCCTTGCCCGCGCCATCGCGTCGGGCCAGCGCATCTATTGGGTCTGCCCCTTGGTGGAGGAAAGCGAACAGGTTGACCTTGCCGCCGCCACGCACCGCCATGCCACCCTGGTGGAACGGCTGGGCGACCGTGTCGGCCTGATCCATGGCAAGATGAAGGGGCCGGACAAGGATGCCGTCATGGCAGCGTTTGCCGAAGGGCGCCTGGACGTTCTGGTCGCCACGACCGTGATCGAGGTGGGCGTGAATGTGCCCGAAGCGACCATCATGGTGATCGAACATGCCGAGCGTTTCGGTCTGGCGCAGCTGCACCAGCTGCGTGGCCGCGTCGGGCGTGGCACGGGGGCCAGCACCTGCCTGCTGCTCTACTACCAGCCGCTGGGTGACGTGGCGCGGCAGCGTCTGCAGGTGATGAAGGATACCGAGGACGGTTTCATCATCGCGGAGAAGGACCTGGAACTGCGTGGTGCCGGCGAAATGCTGGGCACCAAACAGTCGGGCATTCCCGAGTTCCGGCTGGCCGATGTCGCGGTGCATGGCGAATTGCTGGCCGTGGCCCGCGACGATGCTCGCCTGATCGTCAACCGCGACCCAGAACTGGAGTCCGACCGAGGCAAAGCCCTGCGCACCCTGCTCTACCTGTTCGAGCGGGATGCGGCCGTGAAATACCTGCGGTCGGGGTGAGCGCCTTAGAAGCCAGCCGCTTGCTGTGTTGCCGTCCCCGGCTCGTTCTGCAAGCGGTCCAGTTGTGCGACGACGCGTTCGGACGCTTCCTCCACCAGGGCGATTTCCTTCATGGCCCCGTCCAGGTCGCCGGCATTGAACAGTTCGACGGCGCGGATGCCATGTTCATGCACCGACTTGTGCGGCGCCTCCAGGCCCGCAAAGGCCGGGTGCCCGCGAAGGGGCAGTGAGCCGGCGCCATAGTACCATTTACCCAGACGGCAAGCGTCGTGGCGTGCCAGTTCGGCGGCGTTCAGCGTCTGCAAACCCACAACCATGTCGGCCAGCCGCTTCTTCCACATGATGTGGTCGACCTTGGCGATCTTCACGATCTTGTTGGGGATGTCCTGCTTCATCAGGTCGGATAGCTGCTTGCCCAGCAGCGATTCCACACCCTTGGTGGCATCGACATTGCGCATGATGGCCTGGCTGTTGCGCGCGGCCCGGCTGGCAATGTCGGTCACGCCCTGGGCCACTTCTTGCGCCGCCGCCGTCTGCTGGTGCAGGATGGCGGCGATTTCGGCCATGCGTTCGGTCGTGGTATCGACGCGGGTCGTCACATCATCGATCCGGGCCGAAACCTCGCGCATCTGGTCCTGCCCCGCGGCGACGGCGCGGGTGCCATCCTGCATCGACCCGACAATGGTGGCCATTTCCGCGCGCAGATGCGCCAGACGGGAACGGATATCCTCCGTCGCGCGACCTGTCTGGTTGGCAAGGCTTTTCACCTCCGACGCGACCACGGCAAAGCCCTTGCCGGCCTCGCCTGCGCGCGCCGCCTCGATGGTGGCGTTGAGCGCCAGGAGGTTGGTCTGGGCGGCAATCGCCTCGATGCTGGCCAGGATGTCCTGGATACGGTCGGACGCTTCGGACAGTTCGGACACACGCGACGCGCTCTGCGCCACCGCATCGGCAATGGCATCCATACCGCGCACGGCATTGGCAACCGCCTGACGCCCGCCTTCGGCCACGTCATGCGCCTCCGACGCCAGCCGGGCCACATCCTGGCTGCGGGCGGAGATTTCGTTGACGCCGGCGACGGTTTCTTCCGTCGCGGCGGCAATGGCCTGCGCCTGGCTGTCCACGGCCCGCAACTGCCCCACCATTTCTGCATTCGCAATAGAGGCATCATTGATGGCCGTGGCGACATCGACGGTGCGGTCCATCAGGCTGGCGATGAAGCCCGCCGTATCGGGCACTGAATGCCCGGCAGCGGTCTTGGCGGTGGCAACCGGTGACAGCAGCACCGACAGTGCCTCGGCCACAACCACGCCCAGCACCCGGACACCATCGACAGCCGCCGCCTGTTTCCAGCGGGAGGACGCGATCAGCGCTGCCGACAGATCGGCCTGTACCGCCGCAAAACCCGCCGCCAGCATGGCGGGAGACTTGCCCGAAGCCCGGAATGCGGCGGCCAGTTCCGCCTGTTTGTCCGCCGGCAAGCTGCCATCAATCAGGGAACGCAGGCTGGAAGCAGTTAATCCATCGATATCCAGGCGGCGCTGCAAAGCATTTACGGCGCCATCCACAGCATTGCCAATACGTGCGAATACTGCACGGACTTCATCATTCCGCATCCCAACCAGTCCCCCCAAGAACATACGTATCTTTGTTGGCGACAGCTTGTATCAGGTTTGGCGACAACTGGAAATGCCACCTGAAATTTTGCGCAATGCGGAATGAAATGCTTCAGCGCAGCAAATCAAGGAACCGGACAGTATGGGCCAGATCGGCGCGCTGCACCGCGCGGCGGTCGGCGGCTTCCCAATCCTCGCCCCATTTCTCGATCTGGTAATTCTCATCCAGCTGGGCCAGATCGAAGGCCTGTTCCGCATTGATATGGCGGTCGATCAGGGCCAGGGACACCAGCAGCGAACCTGTGATGCCGATGGTGTTCTGCAACGCCGTCAGGTGCCATTCATCCAACTGGTCCACGGCGGCGCGCAGGGCCTTCAACGCACCTTGTGGCTGCGGCCTGTGGATGATGCCGGTGGCGATCAGCAGGTGCGCGTCATAGCGGCGGGCCGCCCAGTCCAGCAGTGGGTTCCACAAGGTTGCCTGCCGTTCCACCAGTTCCGCTGGCTCGTCAGCGCGGTAACAGACCAGTTCGCTTTCGCCATAGACAGCGGATGCTTCGGCCACCGCCTCCAGACGGCCGCGCACGCCGTCGATGCTGGTGCTGGCCAACTGCGTCAGCGGCATGGTGGCGGGCTTCACCTCATCCCCCTGGGCGGCCCATTCGGCGGCAATCGCCTCGGCCAGGGCCTGGGTCGGCACCACCAACGGCAGCTTGGCAGGCGTGCGCACCGGCTTGCCATCCAGGGTCAGGGTGAAGCCACCTTCAGCGGCGATGGTTTCCACTTGGCGGTAAAAGCGCTTCATGATCCTCAATCCTTGACCAACAGGCCCGTCACCGCACCGGGGAGGGCCGAATATTCATGCACCAGAAGGTCCGCACCCGCCGCCAGCAGTTCCGCCCCCGCGTGATAGCCCCAGGACACGCCGATGGACCGGACGCGGGCGTTGCGGGCCATCAGGATGTCAAAGCTGGTATCCCCAATGACGACCGTATCCGCCGCCTCCGCCCCGCTTTCGGCCAGGGCCGCGAACACCATGTCGGGGCTGGGCTTTCCCGCCACCCGGTCGCTGGTCTGCAACGTAACGAAACGCGGCGCCAAGCCATGATGGGCCAGCGTGGCATCCAGACCGCGCCGGCTTTTGCCCGTGGCGATACCCAGAACGAACCCGGCCGCCTCCAGCGCGTCCAGCGCCGCCACCACACCATCGAACAACGGTTCCGGGTGGGTGCCGGCCAGGCGGTTGCGGTAGAAGGCGGCCTTGTACGCCTCTGATATGGCCTCATGCGCTTCGGCTGTCAGATCGGGTGATAGGGTGGCGACCGCCTGTACCAGCGGCAGGCCGACCACGCGCCGTACGTCGCGGGCCGGCGGCGGTACCAGGCCATGGTCTGCAAACCCCGCCTCCATGGCGGCGACGATGGCGTGCTGGCTGTCCACCAGGGTGCCGTCGCAATCGAACAGGGCAAGTCTCAGGGGCATAACATCTCAAGGCATCAGGTCGGGCCAACCCCTTGCTACCCCGCACCACCGCCGCTGTCGAGTGGGGGCGCGGCATGCATGGCATGCCGCAGGAATGAACCAAAGGGATAGGTGGTGCCGGCTGTCCATCGATATCAAACCCTGGATATAGATGGCATGATTACGCTCTAACCGGGAACCATACGTTCGAATGCGGCTGTTCTATGCATTGATGATTGTCCTTAGTTTCTTGCCCGCACCATTGGCGTGCGCTTCGGACGATTATGGCGTCATCTACAGCGGTCAGAAGGACGATCAGGTCTATAATTCGCTTGTCGTTTCCGCCACCGAACGGCTCGAGGCAGAAAAAGGCATCCGGTTTCGTCAGCGCGTGATCAACAGTGAACAGGACAGTGCAGAGGCCATCCGCGCCTTTGTGGATCGGGGCATCACCACCTTGCTGCTGGTCGGATATGTCCATGACAAGGCCCTGGTCCATCTGGCGCCCATCTATCCGCACGCACGCTTCACCATCATCGACAGTGCTGTTAAGGCGCCCAATGTCCGGTCCATCCGATTCCGGGAGCAGGAGGCGGGGTTCCTGGCCGGCATGGCGGCGGGCTTTGCCAGCAAGTCGGCGAAGCTGGCCTTCATCGGTGCCGTCGCGACGCCGCCGGTACAACGTTTTGGATGCGGCTTCGTGCAAGGCGCGCGGGAGACAGGTCGGCCGCTGTCGGTGATCACCCGCTACATGACCAAGGATATGGATGGGTTCCGCGACCGGCGTCTGGCACGGGTGGTTGCTGAAGAACTGATCAATGAGGGGGCGGATGTAGTGTTCCCTGCCGCCGGCGTAGCCAGCCGGGATGCGCTGCTGACGGCGGCACAGGCGGGACATATGGGCATCGGCGTGGATAGCGACCAGGAAACGCTGGCCCCTGGCCATATCGTCACCACCGCCCTGAAACGTGTCGATGTGGCCGTCTATGGTGCGCTGCGTGATCTTGTGGACGGACACTGGTCAGCCGGCAGCCAGGAACTGGGCATTGCCGATGGTGGCGTTGACTGGGTGCGTCAGGGAGCTGACCGCTTTCTGACCCCTGACCAGATACGTGCCATCGAAAACGCCAAGCATCGCATCAGAACCGGTCACCTGACCGTGCGTCAGACCGATGCTGTCTGCGAACAGCCGGAATTGCGGCTGGCGGCGCAGGACGCACCGCCAGCACATCACCTGCAATAAGGATCAGTCCAGCGCCGCGAACGGGTCTTCCTTCAGATTGGCGCTGAAACCGAAATAATCCCACGCCCCCCGCATATGGTCCGGCAAGGGCGCGGTCACGTCGATGGTGCCACCGCGCGGATGCGGGATGATGATACGGCGGGCATGCAGATGCATCTGCCGCTTCATGTCGGCCCCATCGATGAAGGCCTTCTGGCCTGCATATTTGCCATCGCCCAGGATGGGTGTGCCGATGGCGTTCATATGCACGCGCAGCTGATGCGTGCGGCCCGTGCGCGGCCACAGGGCCACGAAGGCCGCCTTGCGGTGGGCATGTTCCAGAACGGTGTAGTAGGATTGCGCACGCTGGCCGTTGCGTTCATCGATCATCATCCGCTCGCCCCCCGCCGACATTTCCTTGGCGATGGACAGGTCGATGCGGCCCTGATGCGGTTCCGGCACGCCGACCGTGATCGCCCAATAGATCTTGCGCGCATCGCGGCCCCGGAAACTTTCGGTCAGGCGCGTGGCGGCAAAGGCGTTGCGGGCCAGGACCAGACAGCCGCTGGTATCCTTGTCCAGACGGTGAACCAGCTTGGGCCGACCGGCCGCGTCGAATTTCAACAGGTCCAGCATGGCGTCCAGATGCTTGGCCTGTCCCGTCCCGCCCTGCACGGCCATGCCGGCAGGCTTGTCCAGTACGATGACGTCGGCATCGCGGTAAAGGACGCAGGCGCGCAGAGCCGCGACTTCCTTATCGCTGAACAGCGGCTTGGCCGACTTGGCCGCAGTCTCCTGCCCCTCTGCCGGGGCGGGTGCCGCATCTGGAAGGGGCGGGATGCGCACGGACTGGCCCGCCATCAGGCGGGTATTGGCGTCGGCGCGCTTGCCATCCACCCGCACCTGACCGGTGCGCAGCAGCTTTTGCAGCACGCCATGCCCCACTTGCGGGTAATGCCGTTTGAACCAGCGGTCCAGGCGGATATCGGCCTCATCCTCGGCCACCAGCTTTGTTTCGACGATCTTTGCGGGACCGCGCGCTTCACCGGCATCGCTCATGCCGTCACCATCCGTACCAGATAAAGCCCGGCGAACAACCCGCCGATGCCAACAATTAACGACGACAGCACATAGGCCGCCGCCACACCAATATCCCCCCGTTCCAGCATTACCGCCACATCCAGGGAGAAGGTGGAAAAGGTCGTGAACCCGCCCAGAATGCCGACCGTCAGAAAGGCGCGAACCTCCGCCGGTGGCGACCAGGCCTGGGCCATCAGGGCGACCAGCAATCCCATGACGAAGGAGCCAACGATATTCACCGTCAGCGTCGCCCAGGGAAAGCCCGTGCCGAACAGCCGACCGAACCACAGCCCTGTCAGATACCGCGCCACGGAGCCGAACGCACCACCGATTGCGACATAGAACACCATCTTCATGCGCCGACCCCGAATATCCAGCCCTCACGCCGGGCAATGTCGAGCGTCAGGCCGGCGGGGTTCCAGGCCGAAGCCTTGCCCGCCAGCCGCGACAGCCCGGCCGCCGTGATGATGGCATCCCCGATGTGATCGTCAAACTGTTCCGGCAGGTCGGACGACAGGGTGCATCCAAAATGCGCCACCGCATCGGCCATGGCCGCCCGCCCCGTGATCTTGCGCACGCCCCCCAGCGCCTGCTTGCGGAACAGGGTGGGGTAGATTTCCATCACCACGCTTTGCCCAGCGGCTGGCTGTTCCGCCGGCCAAACCGCCAGCCTGTCACCCGCCAATTCCCGCAGCCGCTTAAGGGTGCGCATGCCGGCCAGCGAGGCTTTGCCCACCTGCTTGGCCGCCGCCGCCAGCTTGAACAGCGACACGGGCGTGCCCGCCCCCGTCTCTGCCGCCACAACCTCCACCACCCGCCGCTTGGTGGAGCCATCGCCCCAATGCGTGGGCGTGGGGCCGGTGATCCAGAAGCTGGGGTGAAGGCGCGGGTCATGAACGGCGGCACCGGCGAAATCATCCTCGGCCCCATTACTGGCCTGATCGATTAGGTCCCAAAGGGCGAACATGTCGGCCACATCCGGCACACGGCCATCCAGATAGCCGACACCATCGACCCAGGGCATGGCGAATCCGAAATCAAACCCGGCCAGGATGCGGCGGCCCAACGCGATCTGTTCTGCGATCCAGTCGGCCACCTCCTGTCGTCGCCAATGGCGATCACGGGGCCAGACGGGGCGGACCACGCTGGACGGATCACAGGCGGCCACGGCCACCGCGCGGGCCGGCTGTGCGCCTGTCCAGTCGATGCCCACGAAAAGATCGAATTCCATCCCTGCCCCGCATTGCCAATTGCCCCCCGCCCGTCGCATCATCGCGCACAATCAACGGGGAGTGTGTCCATGACCAGCATCTATGACTTCAGCGCCAAGACACTCGATGCCAAGGATGTGTCACTGGGTGACTGGCGCGGCAAGGTCATGCTGATCGTGAACACCGCGTCGAAATGCGGTTTCACCTATCAGTATCAGGGTCTGGAGGCTCTGCACCGCGATTATGCGGCGCGCGGTCTGGCCGTCCTGGGCTTCCCCTGCAATCAGTTCGGCAAGCAGGAACCGGGCGACGCAGCGGAAATCGCCAATTTCTGCTCGCTCACCTATGACGTCACCTTCCCCATGTTCTCCAAGATCAACGTGAATGGCGACAATGCCCATCCGCTGTACAAATGGATAACCAAGGAAAAGCGAGGTTTTCTGGGCAGCAGCCGGATCAAATGGAACTTCACGAAGTTCCTGGTGGATCGGTCGGGCAAGGTGGTGGACCGGTTCGGGCCGACAACCAAGCCGGAAGCATTGAAGACGGCGATTGAGGGGTTGTTATAAGCCCTCACCCCGCGATCAACTGCGCCTGCCGGATGGCGAAGCGGTCGGTCATGCCGGCGATGTAATCCATCAGCGACCGGGTCCAGCCGGCCCGGTCATAGGGGATTTGCCGGATGCCCGGCACGGTTTCCAGCAATGAGGCGAAGCGGCGGGGCAGGTCGGCACCCGGCCCCGCCTTTTCACGCGCCAGCAGCGCCTCGGCATAGGCATCTAGCAAGGTGGTGACGGTGCGGGCGGCAATGATGTCGGTTTCGCAGCGCTGATGCCCGCGATAGATCTGGGTGTAGGAAACGTCGGAGATGTCCTTCAGCGCGTCGGTGCGTTCAATCATCTTCAGCAGCGGGCCGACCGGCTTGCCCTCCATGATGTCGGGCAGCTTGTCCAGGAAGGCGGCGGCCGCGTCGGTGACCAGCCGGTCGATGGCGCGGGCGCGCAGATAGATCAGGCGGCGATCCTCATCCTCGATCCCCTCATACTCCGCCCGGTCCCAATCGATCAGCGGTTCCAGCAGTTCCTCCGCATCGGCGAAGGACAGCATGCGCATCTTCACCGCATCCTCGATATCCACGATGGAGTAGCAGGCATCGTCCGCCGCCTCCACCAGATAGGCCAGCGGATGCCGGCACCACGCATCGCGCCCGATGGAGATCAGGCCCAGCTCACCCGCCACCTCTGCCATCAGGTCGGTTTCGCTGCCCAGGAAGCCATATTTACGCTTATGCGGGCGTTCCTCCCCGGCGAAGGCCGGGGCTGCCCAGGGATATTTGCCATAGGTACCCAGCGTGGCCGCCGTCAGTTGCAACCCGCCCTGCGCGCGCCAGCCCTGCAGGCGGGTCAGCACCCGGAAGCCCTGGGCGTTGCCTTCGAAGTTGGACAGTTCGGCGGCCTGCTGCCCATCCACGCCCGACAGGATTTCACGCCCCAGGGTGGTGCCTGCGAACCAGTCGGAAATCACATCCTCCCCCGTATGGGCAAAACACGGCGTGCCCAGGTCGTGAGCCAGCGCGCCCGCACCCACCACGTCGCCGATATCGGCGGCGCTGGCCGGCACGGCATCCTGGCCATAGCGGGCAATGATCTCCGCCCCCGCCCAACTGCCCAGCGACCGGCCCACCCGCGCCGCCTCCATCGAATGGGTCAGACGGGAACGCACATAATCCGACCCGCCGATGCCATGCACCTGCTGCTTGTCCGACAGGCGCCGGAAGCTGGTGGAAAAGGTGATGCGGTCGATATCGATCTCAAACGCGCTGCGATAGGGCAGTTCCGGGGCCAAACCGTCCTTGGCCAGACGCTTGCGGGACAACAGGGACTGCCAACGCATCATCATGCTATCTCCAGCGCATGCCATGCCCACCTTTGACGGACACGCCTTCGCCGCTTACATAGGGTGTAAGCGTTTGTCCAGTCGTTAGCAGACAGGAACCATTCAATGACGATCACATCGGCCAGTACCGGCGACGCCGGCACCCCGCCGCCCGGCCCCAAGGCCATGACCCTGTCCGACAGTGCCGCCCGCCGCATCACCAAGCTGGCGATGCTGGAGGGCAATCCCGACCAGATGCTGCGCCTGACCGTTTCGGGTGGCGGCTGCTCCGGCTTTCAGTACGGCTTCTCCTTCGACACGGTCACCAACGAGGATGACCATGTGTTCGCCAAGGACGCCGCCAAGCTGGTGGTGGATGATGTCTCGCTCGACCTGCTGGCCGGTGCCGAGCTGGATTTTGTCGAAGACCTGATGGGCAGCTATTTCAAGGTCGTCAATCCCAACGCCGCATCCTCCTGCGGCTGCGGCACGTCGTTTTCGGTTTGAGGGTAGCCCATCGTGAAGATCGCCACCTGGAACGTAAACTCCGCCAAGGCCCGTCTGGCCAATATCACCGAATGGCTGATTGAGGCGGCACCTGATGTGGTGCTGTTCCAGGAGATCAAATGCGAGACGGCGTCGTTCCCGGCGGCCTCGTTCGAGGAGTTGGGCTATCACGTCCATGCCGTGGGTCAGAAGGCCTATAACGGCGTAGCGATCCTGTCGAAATCGCCCGTCACCGACATCATCACCCGCCTGCCGGGAGAACCGGAGGATGAGCAGGCGCGCTATGTCGAGGGCACCATCGACGGGGTTCGCATCGCCAGCCTTTACCTGCCCAACGGCAATCCGGTGGGAACGGAGAAATACCCCTACAAGCTGCGCTGGATGGAACGTCTGCGCCTGCATGCGGCGGAGTTGCTGAAAAGCGGACAGCCCGTGGTGCTGGGCGGTGACTATAACGTCATCCCCGCCGCCGAAGATGTCTATGACCCCGTCGGCTGGCGCGAAGATGCGCTGTTCCGGCAGGAAACGCGGCTGAAGTTCCAGGAAATCCTGGCGCTGGGCTATACGGAGGCGTTTCGTACCCTGCATCCGGGCCTGGTTCCTGCCTACAGCTTCTGGGATTATCAGGCCGGCGCCTGGCCCCGGAACAATGGCCTGCGCATCGATCATTTCCTGCTGTCGCCGCAGGCCGCCGACCGCATCGTGGCGTGCGAGATCGACAAGGGGCCCCGCGCCAAGGAGAAGGCGTCGGATCACACGCCCGTGATCCTGACACTGGCTTAAGACCCGTATCGGTTGTATATAGCATACATCTGAAATCCTGTTATCCTGCCCTATGTGCGTCAAGAATCGGGGGGATAAAGGGTTATGCGGACAGTGTTGAAAGCGGGCGTTGCGGCCCTGTGCCTTGCCATGGCGGGGCCGGTCATGGCGGCGGAACTGGTCAATCCGCCTGACATGCGGCGCAACGCTGCCGGGCAATATGATCTGGAGGCTGTGACGGCCGAATACCGGCTGCCGCCCTTTACCCAGCGCATCACCAGCCGCAGCTTCATTTCCAAAGGTACCGGCAAGTGGGACGAGACGCGCAAGCTGCTGGTCGGCCCCACGCTGCGCGCCTCGCCGGGGGAAACAGTGCGCATCCGCATGACGAACCGCATGAAGGCATCGGCGGGTGACGGCGATTACTACCCGTTCAGCAACAGCCATGACAGCGACAAGCCGGCCCCCGACAGCACCAATGTCGATACGCTGCCTCATGGCTTTGACATTCTGAACCTGCACACGCACGGCCTGCATGTCACGCCGCTGGGCAACAGCGACAATGTGCTACTGAATATCCTGCCGGAAGGGGCGACCGCTGCCGATCTTCGCAAGGCCTGCCATTCGGAAACCGACAAGAACGTGGCGCACCGCCATGTCTGTGTCGAAGGCGCCTTCGATTATGAATACAAAATCCCGGAGCAGCATCCGGCGGGCACCTTTTGGTATCACCCGCACAAGCATGGCGCCGTCGCCATGCATCTGGGCAGCGGCATGGCCGGTGCCTTGATCATCGAGGATAAGAAGAACGGCATCGACAGTCTGGAGGCCGTGAAACAGGCCAAGGCCCTGAATGGCGAACGTGTCCTGGTGTTTCAGCAGATCGAATTCACGCGCAGCAACCCGCTGACGGACCCGGAGCCGCTTTATGCTGTAAACTGTCAGGCGGCCTATGGCCCACAGGTCTGCGGCCAGTTGGGCAATAAATCGCTGGAGAATTCGGCGGTGAATGCCAAGCTGTCGGTGAACGGGCAGATGGATGCCACCATCACCATGGCGCCGGGTGAGGCGATGCTGTGGCGCGTGATCAACACCACCATCCGCAACAACCTTCCGCTCTGCGTCCTGCCCCTGCCGGGCACCGGCGCGCCCGCCCCCGCACTTTATGCCCTGGCCGCCGATGGCGTGCCGATCAAGCGCCCCCTGCCGGCGGGCGCGCAGGACCTGCCTTTCAGGCTGGGTGCCCCCGTCTATGACCTGACCACGCCGACGGCAGGCACGGATGTCATCAATAACGAACTGAGCATCATGGCGCCGGGCCAGCGTCTGGACGTGATGGTTCAGGCGCCGGAGGCCGAGGGGCGTTACGCCCTGTTCCAGCCGAACCCCAACAATGCGCCGACGGCCACCACCGGCCTGTGCCAGGTGCCGCAACTGGACAGCAATAACCGCCTGCCATCGGATCAGGTGGTTCTCTATATCGACGTGAAGAAGCATAAGCGGAAGGTCAACACCGCCCTGCCCACCCAGACACAGTTGAACGCCCTCTACACGCCCGACGATGTGGCTAGCCGCACGGATGTGCCGGTGGGGCCGACGCAGGGGGTGGTGTTCGGCTTCACCAATTATGAATTCGCCCCCACGGCCATACAGGGCGCGTCCGTCGTGAATGGCCGGCCCTTCAACCTGGAGCGGGTGCAGCGTCGGCTGAAACTGGAGCAGACGGACCTGTGGGCGGTGCAGAGCGCCAGCGACACGCATATCTTCCACATCCATATCAACTCGTTCCAGATCACCCAGCGCGGGTCGGTCAAGTATGACTTCCCCATCTGGCGCGATACGGCCCTGATTAATTGCGCCACAGGTCCTGGCGGCTGCACCTTCCCCGCCGGCAACACGATCCAGCAATCGGGCGTTGCGGCGGGCGGAAGCGGCAATGGTGAGGTGCTGCAATTCGTCAGCCGCGCGCTGGATTTCACCGGCCCTATGGTCATGCACTGCCACAATGTGAACCACGAGGATAATGGCATGATGGAACTGATCGAACTGGTGAAGTGACCGGTGCGGCTGCTATCTCTCTACCCGCAAACCATTCCGGGGAGAGTGACCGTGCGCCGCAATCCGATCCGCCTTGCCACCCTGCTGCTGGGTTCCGCCTTGGCCCTGTCCGCCTGCGCCACGCAGAAGCAGGCGGCCGCCCCTGCCCGCCCCGCCTGGGCCCTGGCCATCCATGGCGGGGCCGGGGTGATGGACCGGGAAACCATGGGGCCGGAAACGGAGGCATCCTATCGCGCCGCCATGCATGCAGCATTGGACCGGGGGCGCGCGGTCCTGGAAAAGGGCGGAACGGCAATGGACGCCGTCGTCGCGGTGGTGCGCAGGCTGGAGGATGATCCGCAATTCAATGCCGGCAAGGGGGCGGTCTTCACCGCCGATGGCCGCAACGAACTGGATGCCGCCATCATGGACGGTGCCACGCTGAAGGCCGGTGCTGTCGCGGGCATCACTGGCACCAAAAATCCGATCACCCTGGCTCGCGCCGTCATGGAGAAATCACCCCATGTCATGCTGATTGGCGCCGGGGCAGAGAAGTTCGGGCAGCAGGCAGGCGTGGAACAGGCCGATGCTGCCTGGTTCTTCACCGAACGGCGCTGGCAGTCCCTGAAGAAGACGTTGAAGGAACGCGGCCTGCCCATCCCCGCCCGTCCGGCGGGAGTGGGCCCGGAACCTGTGCCGCTGGCCGCCGCTGATATGGCGTTTGAGGATCGTAAATACGGTACCGTGGGCGTGGTGGCGCTGGACACTGCCGGCCATGTCGCCGCCGGCACCTCCACCGGTGGCACCACCGCCAAGCTGTGGGGCCGGGTCGGCGACGTACCGATCATCGGGGCCGGAACCTATGCCAATGACAAATCCTGCGCCGTGTCAGCCACCGGCACGGGGGAATATTTCATCCGCCTGGGTGTGGCGCGCGCCATCTGTGATCTGGTTGAATTGAAGGGAATGAGCCTGCAAAAGGCTGCGGATGAGGTGATCCAGGCCCGCCTGACGGCATTGGGCGGCGATGGCGGCATCGTCGCCGTGACGCCCGATGGTCAGGTGGCCTGGTCCTTCAACACATCCGGCATGTACCGCGCCCGGCAGGTGGCGGGTGGCGAGCCGGTGGTCGGCATCTTCAAGGGAGAGCCCTGACGGGCAGTATCAGCAGGGCGGCTTGCCAGCCTTTTCCAGGGTCTCCAGCTCCATGGAGACCCGGAAATCGCCGTAATCGACCAGCATGGACCGGACCACGCCGTTTTCCTGCAAGACCATGCTGGTCTCGTAATCCGGCAGCGGTTCACCGGGATTGATGGGGAAGAAGGCCAGCGACACCTGCCACGCCTTCGCGGCCAGCAGATCGGCATCCTTCACCTTCATCACGGCGGGGGATCGCAGCTTGCCCACGATAGTGTTGACGGGGCTTGCCCCCTCCGCCTCCGCCCCGTCGAACACGGGCACGGAGAACAGATTTTCCGGTGATCCGGCCTGTGTCAGCACACGCAGCGTATGGGCCGTGGGGAACATTGTGCCGGGTTTCAGCGGCATCGACCGCGACTCCGGCTTGTCATAACGGACATTGCCGCCACCCTTCCCGTCCAGCGTGGCACCGCCGGACAGTTCCTCATCCACTTCGCCATTCACCAGCTTGCGGACATTGAAGCGATAGGCAGAACCGTCCTTCGCCTCCCACGTCGCGTAGTTGGTGATGAGGTTCATGTCTTCCCCTTCGGCATAGGAGAAGCGGACCTGGAACCGCTGATCGATGGTCCAGCCATCGCAGGCATCATTCCAGGAAAAGCTCATCTGCCCGTTCACATCGGTAATGCCGCTTTGCAGCCGCGCATGGTCCAGCTTCAGACGATATGTCGCCTTGTGCGGTGCGATATCGATGGCAGTGCGGGCAAAAGCCGGAACAGTACCGGCACTGCCCAGCAGCAGGGCCAGGGCAAAGGCGACGGCGGGGCGGGCGGTGCGGCGGGCGCGGGAAAGGGCGGTCACGTTGGGCATGGGCCTGGGTGATGGCTAAGGTGATCATCTTGCGCCCGCGAACGGTCCGCCGCAACGGGCATTCGCACGGCAGGAAGGATGAGGGGGCGACTGGGCAGCATTTGCCACACCGGCACCGGGGCCACCCGGCAAGAACTGCAGCGCGGCAGGAACGTGGCAGCCAAGGTCGAATTTCAACCCATTGTTTTTATGCGATTTTTCGAATGGCACACCCCTTGCTGATACCGGTGCGGAGTATCAGCCCATTCAGGGGAGTAGACTATGAGCCCGTTCGATAGTGTCCAGACCCGTCCGATGACGATGGCTCGTGGCCTGGATCGTGGCCTGTCGGCTTTCCCCGGCGCTGCCCCACAACAGACCAACAGCTTGCATAACCTGGCACGCAGTGTCGTCGGCGGCCTGGGGAACCCCGTGGCCCCGGACCTTGGCCCCGTGTCGATGAATGCGGATACCTATGTCTTCCTTTTGCAGGACACGATCATGCGCCTTCGGGAAGCGGAGGCGAAGATCACGGAGCAGAAGGAACGAATCGAACATCTTGAAACCTTGTCCATGACGGACGAGTTGACCGGCCTTCTGAACCGCCGCGGCTTTGTCGAGGCCTTCCATCGCGAGTTGGCGATGGCCCGGCGGACGGGCATGGGCGGTGTCCTGGTCATCATCGATCTGGATGGTTTCAAGGGCGTCAATGACAGTCACGGCCATCTCTGCGGCGACTGGTATCTGCGTCAGGCGGCCCGCATCCTGAAGGACAATGTCCGCGCCAACGACATCGTTGCCCGGTTCGGCGGCGACGAATTTGCGGTGCTGCTGACCCATACCGATCAGGCCCAGGGCATGGCGCGGGCGGAAATGCTGTCCAGCATCTTCAACGCCCAATCCTGCCAGTGGCAGATGCAGTCCCTGCCCATGCGCGCCAGTTTCGGCATGCAGGCCTTTGGCGTCGGCGACCAGGAAGAAGACCTGATCCGCCGTGCCGACGCCGGCATGTACCGGGCCAAGCGCAAGGCAAAGGCCGCACGGTAAGCGTCAGATCAGACGGCCCTGCCGCTCCCCCG
This sequence comes from Niveispirillum sp., assembly GCF_052437035.1. NCBI lineage: Bacteria > Pseudomonadati > Pseudomonadota > Alphaproteobacteria > Rhodospirillales > Azospirillaceae > Niveispirillum > Niveispirillum sp. The sequence continues at coordinate 1,023,145 of NZ_JBQVOH010000001.1, read as the reverse complement.
GCGGGGCCATCAGTTCGGGCACCGCCTCTTCCAGCAGCTCATTCACCGCTTCATCCAGCAGGGCGTCGATGGCGCTGCCCTGGATATGCTCCCGCCCGATTTCCAGGATGACGGGCACCGCCAGCGGCGAAATCCGGTCCAGACGGCGGTGCAGGATACGTCCCTGTACACGGCTCAGCATGCCTGCCACACGGCGCACATCGGTCAGACCCGCCGCCGCATCAGCCCGCGTGGCCCGCAGCAATACGTGCCCCGGTTCATGCCGGCGCAGCACGTCATAGATCAGATCGGCGCTGAACATCACCTGCCGCCCCGTCTTTTCCAGGCCGGGATGGCGGCGTTCGATCAGGCCGGAAATGACGGCGACAGAACGGAAAAGGCGCTTCAGCATGGAGCTTTCCTCCATCCACGCCTCCAGATCATCACCCAGCATATCCTGATCAAACAGCGCATCCAGGTTGGTGGCCGGCTTCAACGACCAGATGGCCAGCACATAATCGGTGGCGACAAAGCCCAAGGGATGCAGCCCCGCCCGTTCCATGCGCCGTGTCAGCAGCATGCCCAGCGTCTGATGCGCGTTGCGTCCTTCGAAACAATAGGCGACCAGATATTCCTTGTCGTTGCGGGGGAAACTCTCCACCAGCAGGCCCGACGCGTCCGGCATCACGGATCTATATTGCTGCAACCGCAGCCATTCCTGCACCGCCTCGGGAAACGCATCCCATTGGCGCGGGTCGGACAAAAGTGCCCGCACCCGGTCGGCCAGATGGGTGGATAGCGGCAGGCGGCCACCGGCATAGGCAGGAACCTTGGGCGTGCCCTGCCCGCCCTTGGCCGCGATCACGTCATTGTCGCGGATGCCGACGAATTTCAGCAACTGTCCGGCAAAGATGAAAGTGTCACCCGGCACCAGGCCATTGACGAAATATTCCTCCACCCTTCCCAGCACCTGCCCCCGGTTCAACCGGACATTCAGCATCACCTCTTCCACGATGGTGCCGATATTCAGGCGATATTGGCGCGACACCATGCCGTTGGCCGCCTGCCACAGGCCTGTATCCGGGTCCTGGGTCAGGCGCTTGAACTTCTCATAGGCACCCAGCGCGTAACCGCCCGTGGCCACGAAATCGAAGACATCGTCGAACTCATCGCGCGAAAGATTGGTGTAGGGGCTGGCCCGTACCACCTCCGCATAAAGCATATCCGGGCTGAACGGCCCGGAACAGGCCACGCCAGTGACATGCTGGGCCAGTACGTCCAGCGCGCCGGGGCGCAGCGCCTCGCCATCCAGCGTGCCGGCCTTGATGGCCGCCACCGCCGCCTCGCATTCCAGCACCTCGAACCGGTTGCCGGGCACCAGCAAGGCCTTCGATGCCTCATCCAGGCGGTGGTTGGCGCGTCCGATGCGTTGCAACAGGCGGGACACGCCCTTGGGCGCGCCCACCTGCACCACCAGATCAATCTCCGCCCAGTCGATACCCAGGTCGAGGGAGGAGGTGGCGACCACAGCCCGCAGCTTGCCGGCGGCCATCGCCGCCTCCACCTTGCGCCGCTGCTCCACGGCCAGACTGCCATGGTGCAGGGCAATGGGCAGATTGTCGGTATTCAGGCGCCACAGTTCCTGAAAGGCCAGTTCGGCCTGGGCGCGGGTATTCACGAAAACCAGCGTAACGCCATGGTCACGGATACGCTGATACACCTCCCCCATGGCATGCAGGGCCATATGGCCAGCCCAGGGCAGATGCTCCTTGGTCGCCAGGATTTCCACTTTGGGCGGGGCACCGGGCCGACCGCGCACGACCCGTACGGGCGCCAATTCACCGTCATCATCGTAAAGCCGCCCCGTGGGCGACAGCCAGGCGGTCAGGGCATCCGGATCGGCCACGGTGGCCGACAGGCCGGCGCGAAGGGCATAGGGGGCAAGGCTGGACAGCCGGGCCAGACACAGGGCCAGCTGGTCCCCACGCTTGGTGCCGGCCAGGGCGTGCAACTCATCAATGACGATACGGCGCAGGGGCCGGAAAATGTCGCCCGCATCGGGGTAGGAGACCATCAGGGCGAGACTTTCCACCGTGGTCATGAGGATATGCGGCGGCTTGGTCCGCTGCCGCGCCCTTTTGGCTTCCGGCGTGTCACCGGTGCGGGTTTCGGCCCGGATAGGCAGGCGCAAGGATGCGATGGGGGCTTCCAAATTGCGCTGGATATCGACCGCCAGCGCCTTTAGCGGCGAGATATAGAGCGTGTGCAGCCCCTCGCGCGGGCGTTCGGACAGGTCGATCAGGCTGGGCAGAAAACCCGCCAGCGTCTTGCCTGCACCTGTCGGCGCGATCAGCAGCGCATGCATCCCGTCACGCGCGGCAGCAACCATGCCCAACTGATGTGGACGCGGGGCCCAGCCCTGTGACCGGAACCAGCCGGCGATACCGGGCGGGATCAGGTCATCATCGTCGCAAAGATCAGGTGCAGGCTGCATGGGCGCATCATGACGGAACGGAGAGCGAACGGAAAGGGGCGTTGCGGCAAGAACCAGCATGGACCTATACCGATCCTACCCCCCCTTTCAACCGCCTGAGCCACGATGATCCGCACCGCCACCGACACCGATATCCCTACCCTGATGCGTATCCGGTCGGCCGTGCAGGAGAACCGGTTGAGTGATCCGTCGCGAGTGCCGGCCTCCGCCTATCAGGAATTCCTGGCTGTCAGCCGAATCTGGCTGTTCGAGGATGCGGGCGGCATCCATGGGTTTGCGGCGGCCGACCCGCGCGATGGCAGCATATGGGCTCTATTCACCGATCCCGCCGCCGAAGGCCGGGGCATTGGAAAGGCATTGCTGCCCTATGCGCTGAACGATTTGCGTGCCGCCGGCTGGCGGACGGCCAGCCTGTCCACGGGTCCCGGCACCCGCGCCGACGAATTCTACCGCCGCCAGGGCTGGACCCCGGACGGAATGACGGACGGTGGGGAACAGGGCTTCACGAAGGCGCTGTAGCACCCGTGGACCGGCGTGGTTTCAGGATCAGGCGTTTGCCCGGATAGTCGATGGTGACGTTCCAGCGGCGCAGGGCGGCGGCCCCGATGGTGCCGATGCTGCTACCCATTTCCAGGCTGCCCGGCGGGCTGTAGAGACTGGGCACGTCGGGCATGGCGGCACCACCCGCGCGCAGCGTCACCGGCGCCCCTTCCCGCTGTTCCTCCAGCCCATTGATATAACAGGCCTTGCGTACCTTGCCGCCCGGTGGCGGCAGGATCAGGGCCGGATCGGTGCCGGCGCGCAGCAGCAGGGGCGTGTTCTTGCCAGTGTCGATATGGAACAGGCCATCAACCGACATGCCATCCGGCAGGGTCACGCCGGCCCGTACATAGATATGCCCTTCCTTGAATTCCAACGGAAGGATGGTGCCGCCATCAGGCGTCCAGACCTTGGGATCGTGCAGACGCAGGCGGTTCGCATCGAAATCCAGTTCCGCCACGTAATGGCGCAGCAGGTCGGCCCCGACGATACCGCGTATGCCCAACTGATCCAGCTTTTCACGGCAGGGCATGGTGTCGATGGGTACCGCCACCATGGGCAGGTCGCGCAGGGATACGGGCCCAAAATCAAGCGCGAAGCCAAAACGGAAGGAACCGACGGGGCTGGCCGGGCTGTCGCCCAGCTTCTGCGCGTCAGACAAATCCAGCCCCAGGGGCGCCGTTTCCGTCCCCGCCAGCAGCACGGAGACCGGGGCACCCGTATCCAGCGCGAACAGCAGATCGGCCTTGCCGTTCACCGATCCGTGAAAGGTGATCAGGCCATTGCCGTCCTGGATGGACAGGTCGAGCGGCAGGGGGCCGGCCGGCACGGCCACAGCTGCTTCCCGCGCCTGCTGGAACCGCATCGTATCCACCAGAAGGCAGCCCGGCAAAAGCGCCAGGGCCGCCACCATCATCCATCCGACATGCCGTCTCATGAATATCACCGCTCATTTTGAACAACGTTCTTTTCAGTTAACCATGATCGCGCCGCCGGACAATGTCGCTTCGCCTCATGCGCATGGGGCCAATTCGGTTGCCTGGGGTCCCCGCCCCTGGCTTCACAGCGCCCTGTCCGATAAGGTCGCGGCAGACCCGATAACGGATGCGGTGCGATGACGGACAATACCACCCGCCTTCTGGACATCATGGCGAAGCTGCGCGACCCGGATGGCGGCTGCCCCTGGGATCTGGAGCAGGATTTCGCCACCATCGCCCCGCACACCATTGAAGAAGCCTATGAGGTGGCGGACGCCATCCAGTCGGGCGACATGATGGCCGTGAAGGATGAACTGGGCGATCTGCTGTTTCAGACCGTGTTCTATGCCCAGATGGGCAAGGAACGCGGCCTGTTCGATTTCGACGCCATTGCCGGCCATATCGCCGACAAGATGATCCGCCGCCATCCCCATGTTTTCGGTGAAGTGTCGGTCAATACCGCCGACGATCAAGTGAAACACTGGGAAGAACTGAAGGCGCGGGAGCGGGCGGAGAAGGCGGCGGCCAGCGGCATTCCGCCCTCTGCCCTGGACGGCATCACGCCCGGCCTGCCGGCCCTGACGCGCGCCGTGAAGTTGCAAAAGCGGGCGGCCCGCGTCGGCTTCGACTGGACCCAGGCCGAAGAGATCCTGGACAAGATCGAGGAAGAGATCGGGGAACTGCGGGCCGAGATCAAGGCGCGCCAGCAGGAGAAGGCACGGGTGCAGGACGAACTGGGCGACCTGCTGTTCGCGCTTGTCAATCTTGCCCGCCGGCTGGAGATCGACCCGGAAACGGCCCTGCGCGGAACCAATTACAAGTTCGACCGGCGGTTCCGCTTCGTCGAACAGGCCCTTGGCAAACAAGGCAAAAAGCCGGAAACCTCGACCCTGGACGAGATGGAAACACTGTGGGTTGAGGCAAAGCAAACTGAACGCAAGTCGTGATCCAAGTACCGGAGAGCAGATGATGACCAACGTTCCCTACGCGCCCAAGGTGGTGATGATCACCGGTGCGACCGGTGCCTTCGGTGCCGCCTTCGCCCGCCGCTTTGCGGCACTGGGTTCCAAACTGATCCTGACGGGTCGTGATCTCTGCAAGTTCAATGGCTTGCTGGAGGAGATCAAGACGCCGGTTCACCTGATGAAATTTGATGTGCGTGACCGTAAGGCGGTGGAGGCGGAACTGGCCGCCCTGCCGGCAGAGTTCCGCGATATCGACCTGCTGATCAACAATGCCGGTCTGGCGCTGGGGGCGGACCCCGCCTACAAGGCCGATCTGGATGATTGGGAGGTGATGATCGATACCAACGACAAGGCGTTGGCCATCATTACGGGCCTGATCCTGCCCGGCATGGTGGAACGCCGCCACGGCCACATCATCAATATCAGCTCTACCGCCGGGTCCTACCCCTATCCAGGTGGCCATGTCTATTGCGCGTCAAAGGCCTTCGTGACGCAGTTCAGCCTGTCGCTGCGTGCCGACCTGATCGGCACCGGCGTGCGCGTCACCTGCGTTGAACCGGGCATGGTGCAGACGGATTTCAGCCTCGTACGCTTCAAGGGCGATGCGGAGCGGGCATCCAAGGTCTATGCCGACACGGTGCCGTTGACGGCAGAAGATGTCGCTGAAACAGTGACTTGGACCGCGACGCTGCCGCTGCATTTCAACGTGAACCGCGTGGAAATCATGCCGACGACGCAGGGGCCGGGGGCCCTGGCCGTTCATCGGACGCCCAAGTAACCTATCCCGGAAACACCAACCCGTGGATCGCAGCCCAGGTCGGTTGATCGGCGGCAAGCAGGATGCCGCCGGTCACATCGCCGGGATTGTATGGTTTGCGGTCCCATTTCGCGACATGGCCGCCCGCCTCCGCGTAGGCCAGGGCTCCGGCAGCATGGTCCCAAGGCATAGTGCGGTTATAAAGCGCGAACTGCCCCTTGCCGGTCAGTAGGTTCAGATATTCGTGCGCGGCGCAGAACAGGCGGTAGGTGGAGGCGAAATGCGGACGCAGCGCCTCGATCCGCTTCTTTTCCTCGGTAGGGAAAAACTTGGTGGAGAGCGAGCCGCGCAGGCTGGGCACCGGGCCGCCGGGCAAGGCCCGCAGCTTTTCCCCCGCCATCCAGGCACCCTGCCCGATCTCGGCGATCACCATACGGTCGCCCATAGGATCATAGATCCAGCCGCCGACGGTGCGCCCGCCGACAGACAAGGCCAGAAGCACGCCAAACACCGGTCGGCCATTGGCGAAATTGCTGGTCCCGTCCACAGGGTCGATGATCCAGACCGGATCATCGCCGGCATCAATCCGCGACAGGACGGCGGGATCGGCGGCGCACGCTTCCTCCCCCACCACCAGCGATCCCGGCAGCAGGTCGGGCAGGCGGGCGGTCAAGGCCCGCTCCGCCGCCTCATCCGCCACGGTCACCAGATCGCCCGGCCCCTTTTCCCGGATGTCAGCCTTGGACAGGCTGCGGAAGCGGGGAACGATTTCGGTGGCCGCCACGTCACGGATGATGGCGGCCACCTTTTCAGGATCGGGACGTTTCATGATGCCAGCGCCTGTTCACGCGCACGATACGGGAAGCGGTCCAGGAACCGGGCCAGATCGGCAGGGTCCAGGCCGACACGCAAGCGGGCGAGCGTCTCGTCATCCTGACGGTCCAGCACCTCGCCCTTGCCATAGAGCCAGGCGATGGCGGCACCATCGCTGACGTCGATGTCGAACTCCACCACTTCGCGTCCCGCCACCATGCGGCGGTCGATGGCATCGAACAGCGTGTCCAGACCATCGCCGGTCAGGGCCGAAATGGCGATGCCGCCATTGCGCCGCGCCTGACGCAGCAGGGTCTGCTGGTCCTCTTCCGCCAACCGGTCCAGCTTGTTCAGGACCTCCATCACCCGCTCATCCGTATCGACCTCGATCCCCAGGCCCTTCAGAACAGACTCGACGTCGGCCTTCTGCGCCTCTGTATCGGGGTGCGAGACATCGCGGACATGCAGGATGATGTCGGCGGCCATCACCTCTTCCAGCGTGGCGCGGAACGCCTCAACCAGACCATGCGGCAGGTCGGAGATGAAGCCCACCGTGTCGGACAGGATAATCTTGCGGTTCGACGGCAGCATGATCGACCGCATGGTCGGGTCCAGCGTCGCGAACAGCAGATCCTTGGCGAAAACATCCGCCCCGGCCATGCGGTTGAATAAGGTCGACTTGCCGGCATTGGTGTAGCCAACCAGCGCCACCACCGGATAAGGCACCTTTTCGCGCGCCTTGCGGTGCAGGCCACGGGTGCGGCGCACCTCCTCCAACTCGCCTTTCAGCTTCACGATCCGGTCACTGATCAGGCGGCGGTCCATTTCGATCTGGCTTTCGCCGGGACCGCCAAGGAAGCCGAAGCCGCCGCGTTGGCGTTCCAGGTGGGTCCAGGAACGGACAAGGCGGGAGCGCTGATAGGTCAGGGCCGCCAGTTCCACCTGCAACTGACCTTCACGCGTGCGAGCGCGCTTCCCGAAAATCTCCAGGATCAGGCCGGTCCGGTCGATGACCTTGGCCTTCCAGTCGCGTTCCAGGTTGCGCTGCTGAATGGGGGTCAGCGACTGGTCAACAATGACCAGACCGATCTCCGCCTCCTTGATCAGGGTAGCCACCTCCTCCACCGCACCGGTGCCCAGCAGGGTAGCAGGGCGTGGACGGGTAACGCGGATGGCGCGGGCGTAGGCAACCTCAAGGTCGATGGCGGCGGCCAGACCCACCGCCTCGTCCAGGCGGGATTCGGGGCCGCGGGCGTCGTTCCGGTCCTCGGGCAGGACCGGATGCAGGACGAGGGCGCGGGTGGATGACCCGCGCCCCTCGTGATTACTCAACTCAGTCGTGGTCGGTCTCCTTGGCCGGCGGATCGAACAGTTGGATCGGATGCGCCGGCATCACGGTCGAGATGGCGTGCTTATAGACCAGCTGCGAATGGGCGTCACGGCGCAGCAGCACGGAGAAATTGTCGAACCAGGTGATGATGCCCTGCAGCTTGACACCATTGACCAGGAACACGGTCACGGGGGTCTTGCTCTTGCGGACATGGTTCAGGAACACGTCCTGCACGTTTTGAGATTTTTCTGACATTGGAGCAGCCTCGCTTATGCTCGGGTTATTGGGGCACCCATCAGACGGGGGCCCAAGTTTGCACAGGATATCCGACAATCGCCCTTTCAGCCAACAGTGCGGACATCCGTCGATATGGTAGCAGCAATCCGCTTAACCAAGGATGAAATCGCCGCACACCCCTCAAGACTTATGGCTGGGGGAAAACGGTTCAACCCGTCGCCCACATGCGGCGTATCGCCCACCAGGACAGGCGTCAGGCCCGTCCGGTGCGCGATCTCCATATCGACATCGGCGTCGCCCACGAACCAAATATCAGGACCGGGTTCAAAGCCTGTGGGTTTGAGCGCCATGTAAACGGGCGCCGGGTCCGGCTTGTCCGCCGCCGCATCGGTCGCCCCAATCAGCGCATCGAAAAGGGGCGCCCAGCCCAGCATCTCCGCCTCTGCGCGCAGAAACCGGCCCGTCTTGTTGGAGACGACACCCAGACGGATACCCATGCAATGCAGGGTGTGCAGCATGTCCTCGGCACCGGCAAGCACATCGGTATGGGTCAGGTGGTTGGCCTCGAAATGCGCGTAGAAAATGTCGCGGGCGCGCGGCCATTCGTCCCCGAAAATCTCCGGAAAACTGTCGCGCAGGGATTTGCGGATGCGCCCATAACTTTCCTCCAGCGTCCATTCCGGCTTGCCAAAGGCGCGCAGGGCGGCATTCACGGAAGCATGGACGCAGCGCCAGTTGGTGATCAGCGTATTGTCCCAATCAAACAGGATCGCGCGGGGCAAACGGTCAAACGGCGGAGACAGGGTGTCGATGGTCACTTGGCACTCACAGGGTCGGTGGAACCGATATGGTCCATATAGGCCTGACGCAGACGCAGGCAGAGGGGACCTGGCTTGCCATCGCCGATCACCTCGCCGTCAATGCGGGTCACCGGCAGGGCAAAGGTGCTGGCGCTGGAAACAAACGCCTCGCGCGCGGCGTAAGCCTCTGCCACGCTGAAGGCCCGTTCCTCGAACCGGATGCCCAGGTCACGGGCGCAGTCGAGGATGGACAGGCGTGTAATGCCGTTCAAGATCTCATTGCTGGGCTGGCGCGTCACCAGGGTGCCGTCGGCGGTGACGATCCAGGCGTTGGACGAACAGCCCTCCGTCACCAATCCGTCGCCATCCACCATCCAGCCTTCAAAAGCGCCCGCCTCCGCCGCCTTCTGCTTGCCCAGCACCTGCGGCAGCAGGCTGGTCGATTTGATGTCGCGACGCAGCCAGCGGATATCAGGCATGGTGATGACGGAAACCCCCTTTTCCAGGGTCGAAGCCGGCTGAAACGCGGTACGGCGGCAGGTCAGGACCAGGGTGGGGGCCGGGTTCTTCGGGAATTTGAAATCACGCGGGGCGGCACCGCGCGTGATCTGAATATAAAGCAGCGCATGGCGGGCACAGTTACGCCGGACCATTTCGCCCATGATGAAGCGCAAGGTCGCGGGCTTCACCGGCCAGGGGATCGACAGTTCCTTCAGCGACCGCGCCAACCGCGTCAGGTGCCCATCAGCATCGGCCAGCCTGCCATCAACAATGGTCACCACTTCATAGACGCCGTCGGCGAACTGGAATCCGCGATCCTCAATATGGACGGCGGCGTCGCCGTGCGGCAGATAGCGGCCATTGACATAGGCGATACGGGGCATGGGGCGGGGTCCATCGGTAAAGCTTCCCCCAGATGTCGCGCGTCCGGCCCCACATGGTCAAGGGACGGAATTGCCATTGTGGAACTTGCACCTGAGGTGCAGGTCGGTTCTGCTGATTTGCAGATGTGGGAATGGCATGCTCAGTTGTTGCAGAGATTGCAACCGTAGGCCTTCAACACGGCGATCACACTTCGCCCCGTCCTACCCAGCCTTCTGGCAATGGGGCAACCATGGGGTTTGATACGCGTGACCCTGCGCAAGGCAGGCCGGTGGGGCATGCTGTCCGGGGTCACGATGTTCCAGGCCAGCCCCAGCCGCTCAAACCCAAGGATCAGCCACCAGCCCAGGTCAACCTCTCCCTCATGCAGGCCCAACCGCGCGGAGCCGGGATAGGCGTGATGGTTGTTATGCCAGCTTTCACCCATGCTGATCAGGCCCGCAACCCGGACATTGTAGCCTTGGACCGACGCGCCATCGATCAGGAAGCTCTGATCCCCGTCGCGGTGCGCATAATGGCCGACCAGCCAATGGCCCGTGACACAGACGGCCACGCGGGCACAGACGCCCCACACAAGCCAGGGCAACCCGCCAATCATGAAGAAAAGCACAGCCCAAGGCAGTTGCTGCACCATCCAGGTCCGCTCCATCCAAGCATAAACCCTGTCATCGGCCAATCGCGGCTCCAACTGAAAGCGGGGCGGATGGTCCAGTTCCAGCACGCAATGCAATTGCTGCCAGCCATCGCGCCAGAACCCCGCACGGTGCCCGAAATAGGGGTGGCAGACGGGCTGGCGCTGCGCCCAATCCCGCATGTCATGGACGCGGATCATGCCGATGGGACCGGCCATCCCGACAAGGACGCCGAGATAGACACACAGATACTCAAGCCAAAGCGGGCATTGAAAGCTGCCATGGATCAGCCGCCGATGCATGCCGACCGAATGGCCAAAGCAAAGTGTGACAGCAGAAGTGACCAGGAACAGAGCGAAGGCGCCCCAGGTGAAGAACAGTCCGCCCAACAACAGGGTCGCGATGGTCATCGACCCGATCCAGATGGATTTACCCGGCGACCAGCGCACCCTGCCCCGCCTGGGATCGCAGCCCGGTCTTGCGATAATTCTTTCTGAACCCGCAACCAGCTGCATCGCTACCCCCTATTCGTTGGGTTCTGTTCGCCGCGCCCGTGCGATATCGGCACTTTCGCGCTTCAATGGCAGGGAGACCGGGCAGATGTTCTGTACGAAGCCGTTCAGCGTATTGACCAGATTTTCACGCACCAGGGCGTAGTGAACGAACTGCCCGCGTTTCTCGCTCCGAACCAGACCGGCATTTTCCAGCACGCCCAGATGCTTGGAGATGGCAGGCTTGCTCATCTCAAAACGCGCGGCGACCTCCCCGGCGGTCAGTTCGGTTTCCGCCAGATACGCCAGTATCTTGCGTCTCGCGGTGGAGGCCAGGGCCTCGAAAATCTTGTCCATGACGCTTTAATATTTAACTTATTAGTTAAATATCTACCCACCGATATACGCTCGTCAAGCGCTGGTTTAGCGCCTGCTGGTGAAGTCAGATTGTTCAGGTGATCAGAAAAACTCCAGCCGTACAGCGAACATCTTCTCCACCTTCTTCACCTGCCCTACCTCGGCCAGGATGATCACCCGGTCATTGGGTTTGATGACGGTGGACGGGCGCGGGATGATCACCTTGCCGGCGCGCACGATGGCGCCGACGATAATGCCGGCGGGCAGGCGGATATCCTTCAGGGGCGTGTTGATCAGGGTGGAGGTTTCCAGCGCCTCCGCTTCAATCACCTCGGCAAAATTCTCGCGCAGGCTATGCACCGCCTTGATACGACCCCTGCGGACATGCTGAAGGATCGACGAGACGGTGATCGACCGGGGGCTGACGACGGCATCGATGCCCAGCGGCAGAACAAGCGGCTGATAGGTTGTCTTGTTGATCAGGGTGATGGCGCGTTTGCAGCCATTGCGCTTGGCCAGAAGGCTGGCGAGGATATTGCCCTCGTCGCTGTTGGACACCGCCACCACCGTCTCCGACGCGCCAACATTGGCCTCCTCCAGGATGGCGGGGTCCAACGCATCGCCATGCAACACCATGGTACGCTTCAGCTTCTGCGCAACAAGGGTGGCGCGGCGGCGGTCCACCTCAATGATGCGGGCTGACACGCCGGGCTGGTTCTGCTCGATCTCTTCGGCCAGACACAGGCCGATATTGCCGCCGCCGACGATGATGACGCGCCGCGCCTGCCGCTCCTCATGGCCGAAGGCGGCCATGGCGCGGGCGACGTGGTTCGTATCGGCAACGAAATAAACCTCGTCACCGGCCAGCATCTGATCATTGCCGCCGGGGATGAACTGGCGATCACCCCGGATGATGGCCACCACTTCGATGGCCAGATCCGGGAACAGGCCCGTCAACTGCCGCAGGGGCGTGTTGATGATGGGGCAATTGTCGGTGCAGACGACGCCGATCACCTTCACCAGCCCATCGGCCAGGGGGATCATATCGAACGCGCCCGGCACCTGCAGCCGCCGCGACACGGCCCGCGCCACCTCAATCTCGGGCGAGATGATGAAGTCGATGGGCAGATGTTCGCGGGAGAACAAGTCAGCCCAGATCGGCTGTAGATAGGATTGATGGCGCACGCGCGCGATTTTGGTCGGCACGTTGAACAGGCTGGCCGCTACCTGACAGGCGACCATGTTCACCTCGTCCGCCAGGGTCACGGCGATCAGCATGTCGGCATCCGCCGCCCCCGCCGCCTCCAACACATTGGGGTGGGAGGCGAAGCCCACCATGGCCTGGACGTCCAGTGTATCGCTGATCTTCTGGATCAGTTCCGGCGACTGGTCGATGACGGTGACATGGTTGCCCTCCGACGCCAGATATCTGGCGATGTTGGACCCGACCTGACCGGCGCCGCAAACGATGACTTTCATGAAGGATACCCTGTCAGGAATTGACGGGAAAGGAAGCGAAGCAACCGATCACCCCTCACTCCACCAGCTTCAACCCATTCTTGTCAGAGCCATGCACGCCCAGCGATTTCAGCTTGCGGTGCAGGGCCGAGCGTTCCATGCCCACGAAGCTGGCGGTGCGGGAGATGTTGCCGCCGAAGCGGGTGACCTGGGCCAGCAGATATTCACGTTCGAACACCTCACGCGCCTCCCGCAGGGGCAGGCCCATGATCTCCCCGCCCTTTTCCCATTTTAGAACCGTGGGCGTGATGGCCCCGATCTCGGGCGGCAGCATGTCGGCGCGGATGGCCTCTGACGGGTCGGCGGCCACCATGATCAGCAGCCATTCCACCGTATTGCGCAGCTGACGCACATTGCCGGGCCAGTCATAGGCCTGCAGCGCCGCCATCGCATCCTCACCGAACACCCGTACCGGCAGACCCGCCGTCTCCGCCGTGCGCTGCATGAAATGCCGGGCCAGCAGGGGGATATCCTCCCGACGCTCTCGCAGTGGCGGCATTTTCAGGGGCACGACGGACAGGCGATAAAACAGGTCCTGGCGGAAGCGACCGATCTCGATCTCCGCCGTCAGGTCGCGGTTGGTCGACGCGATGACGCGGACATCCACCTCCACCCGCGAGGTACCGCCCACCCGCTCGAACGTCTGTTCCTGCAGCACGCGGACAATCTTGCCCTGGGTTTCCAGCGGCATGTCCGCCACCTCATCCAGGAACAGGGTGCCGCCATGGGCCTGTTCAAAGGTGCCGACCTTGCGGCCACCGCCCTCAAACCCATGTTCGGTGCCAAACAGTTCCACCTCCAGCCGGTCAGGCCGCATGGTGGCGCAGTTCAGGGCCACGAACGGCCCGTCATTGCGCCGCGACTTGGCGTGCAGCATGCGGGCGACGACTTCCTTGCCGCTGCCCGGCGGGCCCGAGATCAGGACACGGCTGCCGGTCGGTGCCACCTTTTCCACCGAATGGCGCAGCTGGTTCACGGGCAGCGACCGGCCGATCAGGTCGAAATCGGCACCGACCTTGACCCGCAGCTCCCGGTTTTCCCGGCGCAGGCGTGCGGCCTCAATGGCGCGTTCGACCAGCAGCAGCAGGCGGTCGGCCTTGAACGGCTTTTCGATAAAATCATACGCACCGGATTTGATGGCCGCGACCGCCGTTTCGATATTGCCATGGCCGGAGATCATGACGACGGGCACATCCGGATGGTCGCGCTTCAGTTCGGCCAGAACCTGCAACCCGTCCAGGCGGCTGCCCTGCAACCAGATATCCTGGATGACCAGACTGGGCCGGCGGGCGGCGACGGCGGCCAGCGCCTGGTCCGCGTCCGCCGCCTCGCGCGTCTTCATGCCTTCATCCTCCAGGATGCCGGCGATCAGCATGCGGATATCGGCCTCGTCATCGACGATCAGAATGTCGTGCGCCATGTCTTCTCAACCCCTCCGCGCGTCGGCGGTGTTCATTTCCGGGACGACCGTGGCCGTGGGTGCGATGTTGCGCGGCAGGACCAGTGTGACACGGGCGCCACCGCCCGGCCGATCCTCCAGCAATATCGCACCGCCATGGTCTTCCATGATCTTCTTCACAATGGCGAGGCCAAGGCCTGTGCCCTTGGCCCGCGTGGTGACATAAGGCTCGGTCAGCCTGTCCCGTTCCTCGGTGTGCGGCAGACCCTTGCCATTATCCTCAACCGCCAGCAGGACCCGTTCATCATCCACCCGGATGCGGGCCGTGATTTCGCCCGGCACCTTTTCGGCGCCGTTGGGTGTTTCCTCCAACCGGCCTTCGATGGCTTCGCCGGCATTTTTCAACAAATTGGTCAGTGCTTGGCCCAATTGCCGGCTGTCACAGGTGACGACCAGCGGTGCCTCGGGCATGTCGCACTGGAACTTGATCGACGGGTAGGCAGAGGCCTGCAACAGCACGGATTGCCGCGTCAGGTCCTGCATGGCCGTCGGCTTCATCACCGGTTGCGGCATACGGGCAAAGGCGGAGAATTCATCCACCATGCGCCCGATATCATCGACATGGCGCACGATCGTGTCGGTCATGGCCTTGAACGTGTCGGGATCGCTGGTGATTTCCTTAAGGTATTTGCGCCGCAGCCGTTCCGCCGACAGCTGAATGGGCGTCAGCGGGTTCTTGATCTCATGCGCGATGCGCCGCGCCACATCGGCCCAGGCCGCCTTGCGCTGTGCCGACATCAGTTCGGAAACATCGTCGAAGGTGACGACGAAGCCCTTCACCTCCCCCGCCACCAGTTCGGCGGCTACGCGGACCAGCAGGGTTTTCTGCTGTCCGCCGCGCCGGATCTGCACCTGTCCCTCCACCTGTCGCCCCCCGCGACGGCGGATATTGCCCATCAGCTCGTCCAGCTCCGGCACCACCTCCAACAGGTCGCGCCCGATCAGGGACGCCGGGTCACCCACAGACAGGAGATTGGCCGCCGACAGGTTGGGCAGGTTGATGCGGCCATTCTGGTCCAGGCCCAGCACGCCCGCCGACACGCCGGCCAGCACGGCCTCTGTGAAGCGGCGGCGCAGGTCCAACTGCCGGTTCGCCTCCACCAGTTCCGACCGCTGGCTTTCCAACTGGCTGGTCATGCGGTTGAAGGCGCGGGACAGGTTGACCAACTCATCCTCCGGCTCCAGCCCGCTATCGGGCACACGCGCCGTCAGGTCACCGGCGCGGATACGTTCCGCCGCCGCAATCAGGGCGGAGATGGGAGCCACCAGATATGTCGCGAAATTCAGTCCTACCCAGATGGCGGCCAGCAGCAGCAGCACCGCCACGCCCACAAAGATCACCGCCATGCGGGTCTGCAGGGCGAACCGCTGCTCCTCCATATGGCGGTATTCCTGCACGGCACTCTGCGTCACATCCATATGTTCCAGCACCCGGCTTTCCACCGGGCGGCCAATGAACAGGAACCGGTCAAAATCCTGATCCAGCAGGACGATGGCATTCACGCGGTTGCCACCCTCACTGACGATCAGCACCACCTCGCCCTTACGCGCCCGCTCCAGATCCTCGGCATGGACGGTGGTGAAATCAAAGGCGAAGCCCAGGCCGAATACCGCCGTCACCTGCCCCGTGCCGTCGAAAATCACCGCCTCCGTCACATTGCGCATCAGGGCCTGTGACTGGAAATACTGGCGGAAGCGCGGCGGGTCCCAATAGATGTTGAGCGGCAGCCGCGCCAGATCGTTGCGCATCACCTCCGCATCACGCGACAAGGTCTGCTGATGTTCCTTCAGATAGCCTTCGGCCACCGCCAGGCTTTCATCCACCACCAGCCGCACCCGGTCGGAAAACCAGCTTTGCAGTCCGACATAGAAGAACAGGGCGGAAAAGATGGCCATGATGATGGCCGGGGCCACGGCCAGGATGGAGAACACGGCCACCAGCCGCATATGCAGCCGCGACGCCGCCAACCCCTGTCGCCGCTCCACCCACAACGCCACAATCCGCCGCGCCACCACGGCCCCCAGCAGCAGCAGCAGCACGCCATCCAGCGTCAGCAGCAGCATCAGGGTATTTTGATCAATGGCGACCGGCAGCGTCTCCGTCAGCGCCGCATAGGTGGCGGCCCCGGCGGCAATGGCCGCAATGATCAGCAGGACCCCGGCCAGCGTGGAGACATGCCGCCCCCGCGACCAGCGCACCAACCGCCGCCAAAGCCCATCCGACCGGGGCGCAAGGCCGGGTGCTGTTGCCGTCATGCGGGGACACCGGGGATAGGCAAGCGGGCGTGTGACGATCCGGAACGGGGCAAAGCATCTGCCTTGGGCTATCGGAACCAGGGAGACACTGTTACCAGAAAGCTACACCGGACGCCAGCCCGCAACGTGATAAAGCTGCAACAGGGTGTGGTGGGTTGGGAGACTATGGTAGATGCCCTTGCACATTTGCTTAAGCTAAGCAAATCTATATGCCCATTGTTGTGCATCTGCCAACGAGATCGACATGAATGACAATGACAATCAAAATGAAGTAAATCACGTGGATGAAGAGCAGCTGGGCAAAAAGCAGAACATTACACTTGATATTAATGATTTAAAATTTCCGCATACCGACACCCCATCAAACACCAAAAAAGGGCAGAATTCGCCGAAATATGGAAGCCAAAAAAATAATATTGCTTCTATAGCTTCCCTGCGACAATTCACGTCGCCGTTACTCGAAGAACTCGAGGCGCAAAGAGGTATGTTTGAGAACATTAATAGCATCAATGTTGGAGGCACACTCTCGTCAATGACCGAACAGTACGATAAACAGAGGAAGAACCTGGAGCGCTTAGGGGGCAACATTATCAGCAGCACACTACAGTCATTAACTGAACGCTTTGACGAACAGAGTAAAACTCTGGAGCGCCTCGGAGGCAACAATATCGGCAGCACGTTACAGTCATTAACTGAGCGCCTTGATGAACAGAGAAAAGCTCTGGAGCGC